>CABRZK010000044.1 GCA_902475415.1 uncultured Eubacterium sp. | reverse complement strand
TTAATTTCATGCTCTTTCCCCTTTCTTCTTTTGCTCCCGTCACATCTACAAAATATTCACATCAAACTCCCGTGAACCCTGCCACACATTTCTGTTCAACGCCAACCGTCATATTTCCCAGAATTGCTTCACATCTTTGTATCGTTTGTGACCACATAAACATATTTAAATTATATATGTAATCTAATGTTTTTTCAATGTTGATTATTATTTCTATCCGTCCATTTTTAATGTTTTTCTTAATGTTTTTTAAGTAAAAAAATATCAACTCTGATTTCCCCCAAAACCAAAGCTGATATTTTTCATCTGTTCAAGTCGAACGCATGTGAGACCTGGTGCGCGATTCTGGTCAGCGCAAGCTGACATATTCTTCTCAGAATCACTGCACATCTACACCTTTTCGATTATAAATGCAAAATCCCCACACGATACAGCATGGGAATTTCACATTATATAATCATTTGTTAAAAATGGAAAAGAGCATATGTAACTTTCACCAAAGGAACATCAGCAGCATCCGTTTCGTACTGTCCAAACCATTCTCCTGCCCCCGCATACGACACCTGGTTCGGAATCTTTTCTGTTCCGGATGCCACTGTTTTTCCTTCGATTTTCCGCTATCGTTCAAATATATTTTTCTGACCTGTTTCCGCCCTGCTGACTACGCATCTGTCGCTCATAAAAATGTCTTATCTTTCCTGTACCGGACTGACCGCCTCTCTGAGCCCCATGTAAAGCGGACATTCGCAATCCGCTTTCGCTACTTGCTCATGAACGCAGTCGCTCCCATACTGCGGCAATACCTCCTCATTATATTGCTGCCCGGAAAAACAAGCGTCAGGCCTGTGAAACATTCTTTACCGTTTTTTATATATTATGAACTACTTTTCTACATCATCATACCGTTTTTAATGTAAAAAAGCTTGCCCTTTCATGTGTCTTTCGGATTTCTTTTTGTATAATTCGGAACAAATGATTTCTATAGAATTTCATAGAAAACAGATCTGTTATTTTCATTATCACATGTGTTTTTCAACTTGATTTTCTTTGCCGAGTTTCCAGTAAACAGTCATAATCATGGTGATAAAGCATGCCAGACCACCGATCGCATTGGAAATCGGCTCCGCAATAAACACCCCATGTACACCCAGGCCAAACAAATGTGGCAGGATCAATGTCAGTGGCACCACGATAATAATCTTTCTAAAAATTGAGAAAAACATCGCATGTCTTGCCTTTCCAAGTGCCGTAAACGTCGACTGTCCGCAAAACTGAAACGCCATAAAGAAAAATCCGAAGAAATACAGATGCATTGCGGAGATTCCAAGGGTCAGCGTGTCGCCACTTCCGCCAAACATCCGGATAAAAGCTCCCGGAATCGCAGAAACTAGTCCCCAGACCGCCAGTGTATACACAATCGTAACTCCCGCCATGGTCCGAATCGTCTTTTTCACACGCTCATATTCCTTTGCACCGTAGTTGTAGCCAAGCACCGGCTGACTGGCGCTGGTAAATCCCTGCACCGGCAGAGAAATAATCTCCCGCACAGAATTGATAATTGTCATAATGCCGACATACACATCTCCGCCGTGGGTCTGCAGCGTCGCGTTGCACACCATCTGTACCGTTGAGTTTGTGACCGACATGGTAAATCCGGCCAGACCAAGTCCCATAATTTTCTTCACACGCGCCCCTTGAAGCTGCATAGAACGTCTCTGAATTCGGATCAACGCTTTTTTTCCAGTCAGGAAACGCACCGTCCACACGGCCGCTGCCGCCTGTGAGATTACCGTTGCGATTGCCGCCCCGCGCACACCCATATTCAACATAAAAATAAAAATCGGATCCAGCGCAATATTCAAAGCAGCACCGATCACGGTTGTACACATGCCAATTTTTGCAAAGCCCTGTGCATTGATAAAGTTATTCAGTCCCAGACCGAACATAACAAAAATCGTTCCAAGCAGATAAATCGTTATGTACTGTTCCGCGTAAGGCAGCGTTACCTCACTGGCTCCCAGAAGCATCAGCAATGGTCGCTTGAAAATCAGTCCTGCCACTGTCAGTACTACTGCGAAAATCAAAAACAGAACCACGCAGTTTCCAAGAATATATTCTGCTTCCCGTTCATTCTTCTTTCCACGCTCAATGGAAAACAGCGGCGCACCGCCCATTCCCACCAGATTTGCAAATGCGATCACAATTGTAATCATCGGCAGACACACACCAACGCCCGTCAGCGCATCCATGGAATCGCCGCCAATCCGCCCGATAAACATACGGTCCACCACGTTATAAAGAACGTTCATCAGCTGCGCCAGCGTCATTGGAATTGCCAGACGCATCAAAATTTTAATAATACTTCCCTTTGAAAAATCTCCATTCTGTGTCATTCCTGACTAAGCACCTGCTTTCTAAATCCCTCCAAAATACATTTTTTGTGCTTTTTAGTGCCCACAATTACAGCACTTATGAATGCTTTCTGCCTGAAGCTGCATCGGAAGCCATTGCTTTCCGTCCTTTTCATACAACTCACCACTTGCTTTAAATCCAACTGTCTCAAAAAGCGGTACCGCTCCCTGCAGCACATCCGCATTGATCATCTGTGCCCCTGACATCATCGCTTTGTCGATCAGCAGACGTACAATAAAATCACCATATTTCTTTCTGCGAAACTCCGGCAGCACAGCCACTTCCTTCATCTGATAGGATGCTCCATCAAAAGAAATCCCGCCGGTTGCAACCGGCGTTTCCCCTTCATACGCTAGGGCATACATGCAAAACGCGTCCGGTTCTTCCTTTATCGGAATCTGCAGTTCCTGACCTAACACCGCATTGCGGATATCTGTCACCTGCTGCATCTGCTCATTTTTTTCACTCCCACTTACTAATTTCCCGAATACCATAGCCACTTCCCCCTTCTCCTGTTGTCTCTGTTAAAATCCCGCATCCATTGGCAACCTGCCACTCATAAAAAGATTTTTTCGGCAGGCCATAACGCTTCATAACAGACATAATTGTACCACCATGGCACACAATTGCAATCTTCTCCAGGTCTTTTTCTCTCGCCTCAGCGATGCATTTTTCATATGCTTCGCAGCACCGAGCGCGAAAATCCGCGCCGCTCTCACCATGCGGAATCAGCATCTGACCATTACTGTCAATCCATGCCTGATACACCGGATCATTCTTCAATTCTTCATAATTTTTATATTCAAAATCTCCAAAATCCGTTTCCTGCAGTCCGTCCCATGGCACTTTTTTCTGTTCCGGAAACAAAAGATCCGCCGTTTCCCGACAGCGAATCATAGGACTGACATACACCAGATCCGGTGCAAATCCAATGCCTTGCTGCTTTCGCATTTTTAATTTTTCTCTCGAATCCAAGGTCAGTTCCTCATCCGTTCTGCCGACATAACGCCGCTCGACATTGCCTTGCGTCTGACCATGACGTATCCATAAAATCTGCATGTTTATAGTTCCTTTTATTTCGTTAAAATAGCATCTGCCAGTTCTTTCGGTGTTGACACAATCTGTGTTGCTCCATTTTCTTTTAAAAACTCTGTAGATTTAAATCCCCAGTTTACACTGACGCACGGAATTCCCGCATTTTCTGCCGTCTGGATATCTACTTCAGAATCGCCAATGTAAATACAATTTTCCGGTTTGACATTTAATTCACGCATTGCTTGAAATACCGTATCCGGAGCTGGTTTTTTATGAATAGCGGGTGACTCACCGATAGCAACTTCTATTTCATCCGCAAAAAAGTCTTTGCAAAGTCCCTTTACAGCCGCATCAAATTTGTTGGAAACAATCGCCAGTTTATAGCCATGTTCTTTCAACGTACGAAGCATATCAATAATCCCATCATATGGTTTCGTGTTATCCAGCATATGTTCTTTGTAATGCACCGGGAAATCCTCCATGCAGGCATCATAATTTGGATTATTACGTCCGTCCGGCAATGCTTTTTCCATCAGTACATAAATTCCATTGCCAACTTTTTCTCTGATTTCTTCGCATGTATAAACAGGACCGCCATACTTTTTCATGCAGTAATTCACACTGTTGGTCAGATCCTGTAATGTATTCAATAATGTTCCATCAAGGTCAAATATCGCTGTATTTTTTGTAGACATTTCAAGTTCCTCCTATGTCACTTTAGCCAATATTAAAAGCGAATTGAATCAATCCGTTTGATTTCGTTGCCATTCTAGCAGAAAAAAAAAGTTTCGTCAAAAATATGCTAATTTGTCAAAACAAAAATTATATGATTTTTTCACAAGTGTAATTAAAATCAATATGTAAATAGCAGGCGCCAGTCATACAATCTTTCCTCGCAAGCGATTATTAGCTGCAGAGGTAAGATTGATGGCTGGCGCCTTCACTACCTAAATTTTAAACCACACAATTACTCGAAAAAATATATTTCCCGATAATGTTCATACCGATCCTGGAAATTCTCGGTATCCTCTTTTTTCACAGAATGCAGGTACGCATGACGTCCCATATCCTCCTCACTGCTCTCCAGAATACTTACACCAATATTGGAACAATGATCTGCAATACGCTCCAGACTCGTTGTCATATCCGTCAGCACAAATCCCATTTCTATGGTACATTTGCCCTCTTTCAGACGGATAACATGACGCCGTTTCAGCTCATCGCTGAGGTCATCAATAACCTCCTCCAACGGCTCAATCTCTTTTGCCAGCTCTTTATCATTATAGCTTAATGCCTGAACCGTCATCTTTACCAGATCTGTTACGGCTTTGCGCAGATACATGATCTCAGCACTTCCCTCAAAGGACATCTTCAGACCTTTCTCCTTCATCTCCTGCGCACTTTCCTTTAAGTTCACGGCGTGATCAGAAATTCGCTCCAGATCATTGATACTGTGCAGAATGACAGACATTTTCGCACTGTCGTTTTCCAGCATATTCCGATTTGTGATCTGGATAACATAAGAACCAATCTTATCTTCAAAATGATCGATCCTGTTTTCCATTTTTTCCACATTCGCTGCTTTTTTCTCATCGTACTGATCCATCAGGTCAAGTGCGTCATTCAGTGCTGCCTCACTCATATGCGCCATATAAGCAGTGGCTTCCATACAGTGGCTGATGGCCAGTCCAGGCTGCTCCAGAAAACGCACATCCAGCTTTTTCAGTTCTTCCTCAGATTCCTGCACAACATGTCTGCGCTCTGTATGATCCTCTTTAATGGACATATAAGCCAGTTTTTCCAGTACTTTTGCAAATGGAAGCAATACAATGGTTGCTGCTATGTTGAAGATACTGTGGACAACGGCGATTCCTGCCGGTGTCGCTGCATCTCCAAGAAAATCAAAATGTACAAACGCATTGATTGCGTAAAATACAATCATAAACAATGCCGTACCTATAATATTAAAATACAAATGAACTAACGCGGTTCGCTTTGCATTTTTGGATGCTCCAACAGAAGAGATAATTGCTGTCACACAGGTACCGATGTTCTGTCCCATAATAATTGGTATCGCGCATCCGAAACTTACCGCTCCGGTAGTACATAATGCCTGCAGGATACCGACCGAGGCGGAAGAACTCTGAATGATCGCCGTCAGGATCAAACCTGCAAGCATACCAAGCAGCGGATTCGTAAACATTGTAAGCAGATGTGTGAACTGCGGAACGTCTTTAAGTGGTTCTACCGCAGCACTCATGGCATCCATTCCAAACATCAGGACTGCAAAACCAAGTAAAATGCTTCCCACATCTTTGTGTTTGTCATTTTTGGATGACATCATCAAAAGCAAACCAATGATTGCCAGAATCGGAGAAAATGATGTCGGCTTAAGCATCTGGATAAAAAAGCTGCTGCTCTCAATACCGGAAAGGCTTAAAATCCATGATGTGATTGTAGTACCTACATTGGCACCCATGATAATTCCGACTGCCTGAGACAGTTTCATGATACCGGAATTTACAAAACCAACTACCATAACCGTCGTTGCGGAAGATGACTGGATCACAGCTGTGACACCGGCACCAAGCAATACCGCTTTGATCGGATTTGATGTCAGTTTTTCCAGAATTTTTTCCAGCTTACCACCGGAAACCTTGGTCAGACCATCCCCCATAACATTCATTCCATATAAAAACAGGGCAAGGCCGCCAATCAACGATAAAATCGCAAATATGTCCATAAATAGAAACCTCCTGAATTTTCTCATCAGTTCACTCAGCACATATATTAAGAAAACGATCATGCTCGCATGAGGAGGTTTCTTAATATATAGTGATGAAAGGAGCGCCGTCTTATGAGCAAAAATAGTAGTGTAACTACGGAAAAGCCCAGCATGGGCGTTTTGCGAATGGCGCGGGTGAACTGTCATTAAGTAATAACATCATTTAACAGTTACCACTGTAATGGATGTATGTAAAATTCAGGAGATTCAAATGTAAAGTGTTTGTAAAATTTTTACATTTTATTTACATTCCGTGCTTTATTGTTTTTTCAGAACGGATTTCTTTTCTCTGGTCAGCAATACAGACATGATCAGGGAAGTGATCGGAACCGTAAGTATTATTCCAATAGTTCCTGCAACTCCACGCATTATTTCAATAGCGATAGAGTACATATTCATTATCTGATGCATCTGGTAAGAATATGCATAAATGATCATGACCAGTCCAAGGCTGCCGCCCACATAAGCCAGAATCAGGGTATTTGACATCGTTCCGATCATATCCCGTCCGATATTGATACCAGATTTGAAAATTTCTTTTGCTGTGATTTCCGACCGTTGCTCTTTGATTTCATGCAGAGAAGTGGACACGGACATTGCCACATCCATAACAGCTCCCAGCGACGCGATCAGGATTCCGGAAAACAGCATTCCGCCGATATCCAGTCTGGAATTTTGTCCCACATAAATCAGATTTTCGATATCATCCACATTAAATCCTGTGACATGTCCGAAATGACCAAAGACAAGCGCGATCAGTCCAGATACAATGACACCGAAAATGGTTCCAAGCATAGCGCCAATGGATTTCATCTGGAAATCTGCAATCAGGATAAACGTGACCAGCGTGATAATAACCACGGTTATTGTTGCCGCAATAAACGGTGACACGCCAATATACATCATCGGAATGTACATCATAATGACCGCCACAAAAGTGAAGATCAGTGCCAGAATGGAATTGAATCCTTTCTTTCCGCCAACCAACCACATCAATCCAAAAAACACAGCCAAAAGAACAGCGATTGCAGCTTCTCTGTCATAGTTATAGACATGTGCCGACAACATACCATCATATTCCGACAGACTTGCAATAACTTTTGTTCCCACTTTACAATTTGCACCATACAGATAGCCGTTGAGGCTGTAAGCATCTACTTTTTCTCCTTTATGAGCACCTGATCGAATCTCCAGAACTACCCACCACAAATTTACAAAACCGGTTCCGGATTGATCGTCGGATGTGTTCCGTTGATAGAAAAAATTACCCACTCTGCAATATTGGTTGCGTGATCGCCGATTCGCTCAAAGTATTTTGCTACCATCAGCAGATCTGTCGCTACTTCTGCACCTGCTCCCTTGTTCTGGATCAAATCGATCACTTCTTTTTTTGTATCGTCAAACATGGCATCGATTACATCATCTCTTGCAATAACTTTCTTTGCCATCTCAATGTCTTTTGCCACAAAGGCTTCCAGACCTTTCATTACCATCAGCATACATTCCTGGGACATCTGTTTCATGCGGTCCATCATCGGCAGGTCTTTCTCATTTACCAGAGATAACGATAATTCGGAAATATCCGCTGCCTGGTCACCGATTCGCTCCATGTCTGTGATCATTTTCAATGCTGCTGAGATCAGTCGGAGGTCTCTTGCCACCGGTTGCTGTTTCATCAGAAGTTTCATACAAAGGGTTTCAATATCTTTCTCCTGCTGGTCTACTTCTGAATCAAACTCCATGTTTTTTCTTGCTTTTTCTGCATCCTGATGTACCATGGCTTCAATTGCATGCTCAATGGCCTGCTCTACCATGTGTCCCATCTGAATCAGCTCGCCATTTAAGGTATTCAACTGTCTGTCAAATTGATTTCTCATTTTTTATGTTCTCCCTTGCCTTCACACATTGTTCCAAAATTTATTTGTTTCCATATCTGAGGATAAATTTCAGAAACTTCTGCACATCTGTTTAACCAAATCTACCGGTAATATAATCTTCTGTCTTTTTCTCCTTCGGTGTGGAGAATAACTGATCGGTATCATCATACTCTACAAGGTCACCCAGCAGGAAAAATGCAGTCTGATCAGACACACGTACCGCCTGCTGCATGTTATGGGTTACCATGACGATGGTGTACTGGGATTTCAGCTCCATAACCAGATCCTCAATCTTTGATGTGGAGATCGGATCCAATGCGGAAGTGGACTCATCCATCAGTAACACTTCCGGCTGAACGGCCAACGCTCGGGCGATGCAGATTCTCTGCTGCTGTCCACCGGATACACCAAGGGCACTTTTTTTCAGACGGTCTTTGACTTCGTCCCAGATGGCTGCGTCACGAAGTGATTTTTCTACAATGTCATCCAGCTGTGCTTTGTTGTGGATACCATGTGTTCTCGGTCCGAATGCTACGTTATCGTAAATACTCATCGGAAATGGATTTGCCTTCTGAAATACCATACCAACCCTTTTTCTCAGCAAATTTACATCCATATTATTTCCATAAATGTCTTCGCCGTCCAATGCGATCAGACCGTCAATTTTACATCCCTCTACCAGATCGTTCATACGGTTTAAGGATTTTAAAAGGGTGGATTTTCCACATCCGGAAGGTCCGATAAACGCAGTGATCTGATGCTCTTTAATCTCCAGATTAATATCTTTTAACGCATGAAAATCTCCATAATGAAGATTCATATGCTCGATTGTCATTTTATTTTTTAACATGTTCGTTTCGTTGTCCTCTCTCACATATTGCTGTTCGCAAACTTCTTTCGTTTTGTTTTCTTCTGCATCTTTGCAATGATGATTGCAACTGTATTTTTTGTATTTAGGAATACGCTCGGCATTTTTGCTGTGAAATCCTTTAGTCTCTCTGCATTTTCTTTGCAATGACGGAAGATAAAATGTTGATCAGAAGTACCATTACCAACAAAATAACTGCGGTGGCAAATGCCTGATCCGTATGCAGACCTTCCTGGGAAAGTACATACATGTGAACGGCCAGCGTACGTCCGGAAGAAAGCAGGTTTTTCGGTAACGTTGCCATGGTTCCTGCGGTATAGATCAGCGCTGCTGTCTCACCGGCGATTCGTCCGGTGGAAAGAATGACACCGGAGAGGATGCCAGGAATGGCGCTTGGCAGTACGATTCTAAATACCGTACGGAGTTTGCCTGCACCCAATCCGAAGCTTCCCTCACGAAAGCTGTCCGGTACCGCCAAAAGTGCTTCTTCTGTTGTTCTCAATACAGTTGGCAGAACCATGATCGCTACGGTTAAGATACCAGCCATTAAGGAGTAGGACATGTGGCATGCGGTTACAAAGAACAACATACCAAACAAACCATAAACGATGGATGGAATACCTGTTAATGTTTCTGCTGTAGTTCTGATGATTTTTACTAATTTATTGCCTTTTTTTGCATACTCTGTCAGGTATACCGCAGAGAACACGCCGATTGGAACTGCAATCAGTAATGCCACGCCAATCATGATCAATGTATTGATAATAGACGGAAGCATCGATACGTTATCGCTGTCATAATGTAAGGAAAACAATGACGGTGTCAGATGGGGAATACCTTTGCCCAGAATATACACAATCAGGTAGCCAAGCATTACAACGGTAAAAATTGCTGCCAGAATGATCAGTATTTTTAAAATTAGAGAGCCGACATAAATCTTTTTCTTTGTCTTTTTCATTATTCCTTCTCTCCTTTTCCTTTGATAATGCTAAATGCCAGATTAATGATCAGAATGAATACAAACAGTACCACACCGGTTGCGATCAGCGCTTCTCTGTGAAGTCCGGTTGCGTATCCCATTTCAAGTACCACATTTGTGGTCAGCGTACGGACACCCTGTAAAATTCCTTTTGGCATACGCGGCTGGTTTCCGGCGATCATTACGACTGCCATGGTCTCACCAATGGCACGACCGATACCAAGTACCACACCGGCTAAGATACCGGATTTTGCTGCCGGGATCACACAGCGGAAGATGCTTGCTTCCTTTGTGGCACCCAATGCCAGCGCGCCTTCAAAATAGGCATTATTTACAGATCGAATGGACGTCTCTGTCACACCGATGATCGTTGGCAAAATCATAATTCCAAGAAGGAAAGATGCTGTCAGAATAC
Organism: uncultured Eubacterium sp.; assembly: GCA_902475415.1. Taxonomy (GTDB): domain Bacteria; phylum Bacillota; class Clostridia; order Lachnospirales; family Lachnospiraceae; genus Eubacterium_I. Next base: position 2,229 of record CABRZK010000044.1, on the reverse strand, counting down.
TCATACCGTCTGTGTTATCCGTTCCGAAGATCATTCGAACCGCCGGCACGATCACCATCAATCCAAAGAATCCATATACGACAGAAGGAATTCCTGCCAGAAGCTCTGTCGCCGGTTTGATGATTTTGTAAAGTCCACTCGGACAATATTTTGCAAGAAAGACAGCAGTAAAAATACCGATCGGCACACCTACTGCAATGGCACCGCCTGTGATGTACAGACTTCCGATGATCATCGGGAAGATGCCGTATTTATCGTTTCCGGGCTTCCATACCTGTCCGCCCAGGAATTTTCCAAGTCCAATTTTTCCCATTGCCGGAATTCCATTTGCAAATAAGAAGATACAGATCATGGCTACTGCCACAATGGAAATACAGGCAACCAACAGAAAAATGATTTCAAACACTTTTTCTTTTCGTTTCATATGTTTTAGTTCTCCCTGTGGGAATGCGCCACACAGACCCTTTTCTGTATCAGATTGGAATCTGTCATGGCGCATACATGATAGTTATTCAGAACATAGGAACTTTTCTATAATCAATATTTATATGTTGTTCTGAATTGTTATTTTACTGAATCAATTATTTTACATCCTGCCATTTTGTAACTTCACCGGTGAAGATCTGTTTTACCATATCAGAGCTGATCTCATCTGTTGGATTATCATTATTTACGATAACTGCGATGCCATCAAGTGCGATCTTGGTAGCTTTTACACCTGTTTCTTCTTCTTTCAGGTCACGGGAAGCCATTCCGATATCACATTTTCCGTCGATTGCAGATGTGATACCTGTTGTTGAATCTGTTGTCTGCTGCTCAATTTCTGCATTCGGGTTTACTTTTTTGTAAGCCTCTGCCAGTTTCTCCATAACCGGTGATACACTGGAAGAACCATCAATTGTAATCTTTCCGCTTGCTCCTGTCGATGTAAATGTCTCACCTTCTGCTACAGAAATATATCCGTCATTGGAGATTACTTCCTGACCATCAGCACTCATGATATAGTTGATGAAGTCCTGTGCAACATCACTTACAGTATCTTTTGTAATAATGTTGAAGGGTCTGGATACTTTGTAAGATCCGTTAGATACGTTCTCTGTAGTTGCCTCAGCACCATCGATTTTTACAGCTTTTACTGTATCATTCAAGGAACCAAGGGAACAGTAACCGATTGCGTATTCGTTACCAGCTACCGTAGACATCATAACCTCTGTGTTGTTTGTGATGGTTGCATCTACGGTTGTCATATCCTCTTTCTCGCCTGCTTCATTTTTCTCTTCAATTCCAAACAGTTCGATGAATGCGCCTCTTGTACCGGAACCATCCTCACGGGATAATACAGTGATATTTCCGGAAAAGTCAGATGCATCTGCGCTTCCTGTATCGTTGCTTTCTTTTGCTGCACTTCCTGTATTATCTGCTGCAGCGTTATCATTGCTGCTTCCACATCCTGTAAGTCCAAGTCCTGCTACTGTTGCTGCACAAAGTACAAGTGCCATCATTTTTTTTAATTTCATTTCGATTCTCTCCTTTTCGATTTACATCTTTTTCATTCTTATTTTTTATGTACAGACCCACATTGCTTTTCGCTTTGTCAGGTCATGTTGGCAAGTTGTTTTGTTTGTCTTACGACGTATACTTTAATCTGATTCAGTTTTTCATACTATCAGTATTGCGCAAAAAGAAAGTAAATCTTTTGTAAAATACTTTACGTTTAAACATTCTGAAAGCAGGGAATCTCATGAAGCCCAATAGAACCGGAATTCGTTATTACACACTCTCTCATGAAAAATTTCATAAACTGCAAAAAAGAAAACGCCACACATTATGTGCAGCGCTTTCTCTTTGCGGGGGATATTCTGTTATGCCTTTACAGGGTTGTTTATTGCAAAAATGTAAGCATGTCTGTTACATTTTTACCTTACCATTTTTTACACGATATGTTTTTCCGTTCACTTTTACTTTTCCGGAATAGGAAAAATCAACTTTTCCGTTTTTAATCTTCCACCAGCCGTTCTGGTTCTTTGCAATTCCGTTATAGTTGAAGTTTACTTTTCCGTTTTCAACTCTCCACCAGCCATTCTGGTTCTTTGCTACGCCTGTGTAACCAAAGTCAACTTTACCGTTATTCAGTTTCCACCAGCCGTTCTCATTTTTCTCAATGCTGTTGCAGCTGAAGTCAACTTTACCATTGACGATCTTCCACCAGCCGTTTTCATTCTTTGCTAC
>CABRZK010000043.1 GCA_902475415.1 uncultured Eubacterium sp. | reverse complement strand
GTATGCATATCAATGCCGGAAACAGAGAGCGGAAGTACAATTTCAGTCGTCTGGATATCTGTCTGGACTTTTTGACCCAGAATCATATCAAACCGTATCTGGAACTTGGATTTAAACCGTTTATTTTACTGCGAAGTTATCAGGATTATATTTTTAACGAAGAACGTGAAATTTTATTTGAGGAAGCCAGGGAGTATGGAATCTTTATCCGAAGTCTGATCAAACATGTGATTAATCGCTACAGTATTCAGGAAATTTCCAGCTGGTATTTTGAGCTCTGGTGCGATCCGAGATGGTTTCCGGATGGAGAGCCGGCTACTTATATTGAATATTTTGAGGAAGCCTACCAGGCCATCAAAGAGCTGGCTCCGCAGGCACATGTGGGTGGGGATTACGATCGTTCCTATGGTATTATTTCCTTTGAACATTTTATTGAAGTGTGGAGTACCAGAAATATTCAGCCGGATTTTCTGTCTCTGTACTGCTATGCACCGCTTATGAGGGAAGTGACTTATAAGGAAAAAGGAATCGAAGTGACAGAGAATACCTACCGTGAAATGATGCGTCAGATGCACATTAATGAAGAAGCAGTGGCACCGGAAGAAATCAAGGATTTTCAGATGAGCAGTTACGTGGAAACCAGAAAAAGGATCATGCTTCAGTATGGCATGATGATGCCAATGATCTGCAGTGAGTGGAACTTCACTGTTATTAATTCTAATGTCATGAATGACAGCCGTTTTAAAGGAGCTTATGTCATGCATGAGATTATGAGTATGTATCAGGAACTTGGCATGATGGGATACTGGTTTGGTACGGATCAGTTTGCGGAGGATGATGATGCACCGATGCTGCTGAACGGTCGTTGTGGACTGATCACCCATCAGGGAATCTGTAAACCGGCATACTGGGCGATTCTGATGCTGAACCGTCTGGAAAATTATCTGCTGACGAAGACAGAACATACAATGGTTACCCGAAATGAGTTTGGAAGCTATGTCATCGCCTGCCATAATTACAAGCCGTTGGATATCCAGTATTATGTGCAGAAAGAGAAAGACGTCAGAATTGAGAGTATTCCTCATTTTTACGAAAATTCCGTGCAGCTTACTTTGAATATTACTATCAATGGGGCAAAAAATGGAAAATACCATGTAAAAACAAGGGTGGTAAATTCAAAATACGGCGGTGTGCAGGATGAATGGCTGCGTATGGGAAAAGTCGCCTTTCTGACAACGGCGGATGTGGAATATATTGACCATATGTCCAGACCTCATATCACGATTTCGGAACAGGAAGTGATGGATCATGTGCTGCGTTTCAGTGTAAAACTGGAAGCACAGGAGATATTACTGATTCATGCTTTCCAGTATATGGAGGAGTAGAGCGAGGGATGAACTCAGTTCCCCTGTACAAGCGAACTGGAGGCATAAAATAAAACGAAAGACCGGAGAACATGTTTCTCGGGTCTTTCATTTTCATGAGGAGTTTAATTTATTATAGAATACAGAAATCAGGTGGATTCCTGTATTACTAACTTGGATGGGAGCAGGATCGGTTTTGCCTGCTCGTAAGGGTTTTTGATCAGAGAAAGCAACAGCTTTGCACTCTGAATGCCAAGGTCACGCCGTGGCTGACTGATGGTTGAGATGGTCGGTGTGGAGAGTGATGCGTACATGGTGTTGTCAACCCCAAATACTTTGATATCCTCCGGAATCCGAAATCCCTGTGCCAGACCGGCTTTGATCACTGCGTGGGCATGTTTGTCCGATGTGGCAAAAATCGCATCAGGCGGATCAGCCAGCTGGAAAAAATGATTTGCAGCGGCCAGAATACGGCTGTACGAAAAGTCAGAGACCTGTACGACATATTCCGGCCGGACAGCCAGTCTATTACCGGTGAGCATAGATCGGTATGCCCGATAGCGGCTCTGCACATGACGGTAATCATATGAGGAGGAAAAGAAGGCAATTTTCTGGCAGCCTTCGTTGATCAGATGTGCGATCGCTATTTTGGTAATTGAATAATCATCTATCGAAACATAAGGTACATTCGTATAAAACGGATTGTATTCACTGCACTGGACAACCGGGTAAGCCGCATTGAGCTGCCGCAGAATATCTTCGGACAGTGCATACATGACAATGATGCCGGAAACCTGAAGGTTCGCGCAATAATTAAGAAAAGAAGTAATTGTGCTGCGATCAGGCATTTCCTGTGTTACTACCATATGACAATGTGCGTGACTGAGGTAATCACTGATTCCTTCCAGAATGTCATCATAAAACGGATTGTTCCAGGTCGGGATACAGACCAGTATCGTGGACTCCTGAGCTACTTTCTTTAGAGAAGCAGAAGCACTGCTTCTTTTTTTGGTGCTCAGATCTTCCGGTGTGATTTCATGAAGCTCAAAAGCTTTCAATATTTTATCTCTTGTTTTTTTTGTCACCACATTTGGCTGGTGAATCATGCGGGAGACGGTAGCAGGAGAAACACCTGCTGTCTTCGCAATATCATAAATTGTAACTTTCCCATTCATAATACATTACATCCTTCTTGACTGTAATATGATATGAAGAAACAACTAGTTAAATAGGATAAAAATTAATAACTATTTGTTTGTTTCATGTACAAAACATAGCAGAAAAGACAAAAAAAGGAAATAGAAAAATGAAAAAAACAGCAAAAAGACAAGAAAAAGGTATAAAATATTGCTTGTTTCAGAAACAAAATAAAAAATGACCAAAACATGGCAAGTTTGTGAAGAAATTATGAAAAAAATAAACAATTTTCAAATAGTCGTACATAGGGGGATTTGATAGAATGCAAGTAACGAGAGGGGAAGTAACCAACTCGAAAGAAAAAGGAGGTATTTCACAATGAAGATGTGGAAAAGATTAGTAAGTGCAGGCTTAGTAGCAGCTATGTCAGGTGCAATGCTTGCAGGATGCGGAAACACAGCAGGTAACGGCGATGCAAACAATGGCAGCGCAGGGGATGAGAAACCGGCAGCAGCTTCTACAGGGGACGTAAAAGTAGAAGATACTGGTTTCAAAGCAGACAAAACTTATAAGATCGGTTACAACTATTATGGACCAGGTTCTTATGCATTAACAACTCTGGCAAACAATCAGGACTATGTAGTTAAATGCTTCGGAAGCGAGACACAGTCTACATCTGATGACTTCCAGGTAGATAAGATCGTACAGGACGTTGAGAATATGATCTCTGCAGGATGTGACGGATTAGTAATCTGGCTTCCGGCTGACAACTTATACAAAACAGTTATCGACATGTGCGAGAAAGCAAAAGTTCCTTATGTATTCTCAGACAAAGTTCCGTCTGATCCGGACGTTATCGAAGCATTACAGAACAGCGAGTACTTCGCAGGTGCTGTAGGACCGGCAAATGCTGAGTATGGTTCCTTAATCGCTGACTATGCATTAGAGCAGGGATACAAAACATGTATCATCTCTACAGGTGCACAAGGTGACCCGACAGATACACCACGTATCGAAGCTTTCACATCTGAATTCGAAAAAGGTGGCGGAAAGATCGAGCAGGTTGTTTACACAGACTCCCAGGATAACATCCAGCCATACACAGAGAACGCTTTAGTAGCATATCCGGATGTTGATTTCGTATATGGTACAGGTTCTGATTTTGGTATTGGTGCTGCAGATGCAATCGCTAACCAGGGATTAGACGCAAAAGTTCTGACATCCGGACTTGATACTGCAGTTCTTGAGTATCTGTGCGATGACAGCAACGCTGTTGAGTTCGTAAACGGTGACTACTGGATCGCCGGTACTATGGCTACTGTAGCTCTGATGAACTACTTAGATGGAACTCCGTTAAAAGATGCTGATGGCAAAATGGTATTCGTAGACGACATTATGCCATTCCAGATTACAGCAGATTCATATGATACATTCAAGAAAACATTTATTGACAACCCATGCTATTCAGCAGCTGAGATCCAGGCTATGGATGGAAAATACAATCCGGATTTCAACTATGATGCATTTATGAAAGTTATCAGTGATTATTCATTAGACGAGAGAGCAGCAGCTGCTGCTAAATAATTCAGTTTGCAGAAAGGGGTAGGCATTTATGTCCAAAGAAAAAACTTTAAGTGTCGATCCGAAAAAGAAACGTCTGCAAACCCAGATTTTGGTTATTGCGATTGTCGTCGCAGCATTTGTAGTCTGCCACTTTATTACAGGTGGCAGATTACTTGCTCCGAATAATCTGCGTACAATTCTGACACAGGTTACATATCCAATGATCGTTGCACTGGGAATGATGTTTATTTTTACGGGCGGTATGATCGATTTATCTATAGGAGCACAGGCTATTTTAGCAGGTAACGTGGCAGCAGTACTGGTAGAAGATTTCGGACTTGGTTATGCAGGTCTGATCATCGGAGCAATCGTTGCCATGATCATTTGCGAATTACTGAGTGCATCCTGTTCCGTATTCTTGGGAATTCCGTCCTGGGTAGCAGGACTTGGTGCGGCATTGGTATTTGAGGCAATTGCAACCATTTATGTCGGCAACCGTGCAAAAACAGCCGGAGCAGCCGTTGTATATCTGAAACATTGTCAGGCACTGGGAAAATTCCCGACAATCTTTATTATCGCGATTGCGGTATTCGTAGTCGCATGGTTTATCTTTAACCGCACAAAACTTGGTTTTAACCTCCGTGCCATCGGTGGTGGCGGAGAAGTCGCAGAAGCAATGGGTATCAACAGAGTAAAAACTATCATGCTTTCTGCCGCAGTTGGAGCAGTTATCATCTCCATCGGCGTAATCACACAGCTTTCCTATACCGGACGTTTTACCACATCCGCAGGTATGGGATCCTTAAGTGGTATCTTCAAATCACTGGCTGTTATCCTGATCGCAGGTTCTTTCTCCCGTATCTATAATGATGCCGTAGGATGTGTGATCGGAGCATTTATTGTAGCTGGATTGTTTAATGTATTGACATTGATGGGTGTTCCGTCAGGTACAGGCCAGGACGTATGTCTGGGTATGGTAGTACTTGTATGTGGTATCCTCTCATCTTTGGGATATAAGGGGGTTATGAAGTAATGGCAGAAGAGATGTTACGAATCGAAGGTGTCAGCAAAAGCTTTGGACCGACCTTAGCAAACAAAGATATCAACCTGGTTCTGGAAAAAGGTGTTCTCCTTGGTCTTGCAGGTGAGAACGGATCCGGAAAATCCACACTGGCTTCCATGGTATGTGGAATGCAGAGTAAGGATTCAGGTAAATTTTATAAAAATGGTGAAGAATATGATCCACACTCTCCGAGTGATGCGGCAGCACATGGCATTGCCATGGTCGTACAGGAACTTGGAGTAGTAGGAAATCTGCCGGGAATCGTAAATATGTTCCTTGGCAAGATGGATAAATATAAAAAAGGGCCTGCAGTAGATCTGGCAGCTATGAACAGAGATGCTGAGGCAGTGTTTGAAAAATGGCATCTGCCGAAAGTTCCGCTGGATGTACCAGCCGGCACACTTTCTATCGAGCAGAGAAAAATCATGGAGCTGGCAAGAGCCCTGATCACAGATCCGGATTTCCTGGTTCTGGATGAAATTTCCCAGGCGTTATCCCAGGATAACCGCCAGGTACTGTATAAATTTATCGAGCAGTTCAAATCCCAGGGAAGAACCATTCTGATGGTTACCCATGACCTGGAGGAAATGGTAGAAATCTGCGATCAGATCGCAGTCCTTCGAGATGGTGCCATTGTAGAGTGCAAAGATGCCAAAGAGTTTACCATGGATGAACTGAAACGTCAGATGATCGGTCGTGAGGTATCCGGTGACTATTACCGTGATGACCAGAAAGAGCAGTATGAGAATGAAGTGGTACTGGAAGTCAGAGATCTGACAATTGAAGGAAAATGCGAGCATATTTCCTTTGATGTACATAAAGGAGAAATCCTTGGTGTCTGCGGACTTTCTGATGCAGGTATCCATGAACTTGGAAGTGCTATTTATGGTCTGGAACATCATGATGGAACCGTACGGGTCAAAGCATCCGATACGTTATTAAAACATCCGGATGATCTGGTAAAGACAAAAGGTGCATACCTTTCCAAAGACCGTGATGCAAATGGTCTGATGCTGGATGCGGGAATCGGTGCAAATCTGATCATTCCGTCTCTGGTGGAATTGTCAGGACCGGTGGGATTCTTAAGTCCAAAGAAAACACGAGCACTGGCAGAAAAAGCTTCTCAGGCATTCGAGATCAAATCTTCCGGTTTGAATCACATCGTACGTCGTCTGAGCGGTGGTAATAAACAGAAAGTAAACTTAAGCCGCTGGCTGGTCAAAGATCTGGATTATATCATCCTTGACTGTCCGACCCGTGGTGTAGATATCGGTGTCAAAGCTTATATCTACAGTGTATTAAAGAAAGCAAAAGCAGAAGGAAAGGCAATCATCATGATTTCCGATGAGCTTCAGGAAGCAATGGGTATGTCTGACCGGATTATGGTTATGAAAGATCATAAATTCGCTGCAATGCTTTCCAGAAACTGTGATTTCACAGAAGAAAAAATGATGGAGGTAATGCTGTAATGAAAACTAAAAAAATGCGTTTTGATATTAACACATGGCTTCCGATTATCATTTTTGTACTGATTCTGGTAATTTTCAGTATTGCTACCGGTGGTACACTGATGAATTCCAGAAATATTTTAAACATCTTTAACCAGTCTGTAGCAACGATCCTTGCAGGTCTCGGAATGTTATTTGTAGCAGCTATGGGTAGTACTGATATCAGTACCGGTGTAGTTGTAGCCCTGGCAGGATGTTTCGGATTAATGGGTGCACAGGCATCCGGAAACTCTCTGGTATTTATCATCATCTCTATCCTGATCGGTATCGGATCTGGTCTTTTGCTTGGATATGTAAATGCAAAGAGAAAAGTAAATTCCTTTATGGCATCCCTGGCTTTGATGATGGCTTGGCGTGCAATCGTAAACCTTGTTCTGAGTAACAAAGCATACTATCTGCCGGATAATCTGTATGTACTGGACAGACCGGTAGTCAAAGGAATTATTCTGGTAGCAATCGTACTTGTAATCATCTACATCTGGAAATTTACCAGATTCGGTAATTATGTCAGAGGTATTGGTGAAAACGAAGTTGCTATGAAATATGCCGGTGTCAACGTAGACAGAGTAAAAATCCTGGCATTTGTAATGTCCGGTCTTCTGGCAGCAGTTGCAGGTATCTTTACCGTCGTTCGACTTGGTGGAACAAACAACACCATGGGATCCGGTTTTGAAATGAAAGTTATGATGGCGCTGTTCATCGCAGGTATCCCGGTACAGGGTGGTGAAGGTTCCAAAGTATACAAATTATTATTCGGTGCTCCGACCATCATCATGCTGGAGAATGGATTAGTTCTCTGTGGACTGGATGCAGGAGTGACACAGCTGGTTCGTGGTCTGGTACTGCTTGGAGCGGTTTGTCTGACAAGTCAGCTTGCCAAGAGAATGGCTTATGTAGGTCAGGAAGGTGCTCATAATCAGAAAGAGAACGCAGCGGAGACAGCTGTAGAAAATGGAGGAAAATAAATCATGAAAAACGGAAAATTACAGGTAGGTATCATCGGTTGTGGTGGTATCGCTAATCAGAAACATTTACCGGCTCTGAAAAATCAGGCAGACAAAGCAGATATGGTTGCTTTCTGTGATATCTTAATTGACAGAGCAGAGAAAGCTGCTGCTGAGTATGGTGTAGAAGGTGCAAAAGTATACGAGGATTACCATGAATTATTAGCTGATCCGGAGATCGATGTAGTACATGTACTGACACCAAACGTAGCTCACTGCCCGATCACATGCGACGCATTTGCAGCAGGCAAACATGTAATGTGTGAGAAACCAATGGCACACAACACAGAGTCCGCTCAGAAAATGATGGATGCATGGAAAAAATCCGGCAAGAAATTCACAATCGGATATCAGAACCGTTTCCGTGTTGATACACAGACATTACACAAAGCTTGCGAAGCTGGTGAATTTGGTGATATCTACTTTGCAAAAGCACATGCAATCCGTAGAAGAGCCGTTCCGACATGGGGTGTTTTCCCGGATAAATCCAAACAGGGCGGCGGTCCTCTGATCGATATCGGAACACATGCATTAGACATCACATTATGGTGCATGAACAACTACAAACCGGTATCCGTTATGGGTTCTGTATTTGAAAAACTCGGACATTCCGAGCTCGCTACACAGGGCAACATGTTTGGTGCATGGGATCCTGAGACATACGAAGTAGAAGATTCCGCATTCGGATTCATCAAATTTGAGAACGGCGCAACCATCTTCCTTGAGTCCGCATGGGCAATCAACATGAAAGACTCCAGAGAAGCAGCTTGTACACTCTGCGGTACAAAAGCTGGTGCCGAGATCGTTGGAGCTATGTCCGGCGGTGGCGCAAGCAGCGGACGTGAGTATGATCTGGTTGTAAACGGAACCTATCACGGACAGCTTGTTGAGCAGAGACTTTCCGAGGGTGGAACAATCGCATTCTTCGAGGACGGATCATCCGAGCCGAAAGATATCGAGTGCGAGCAGTGGTTAAACTGCATTATCAACGATACAGAGCCAGTTGTAAAACCGGAGCAGGCATTCGTTGTAACACAGATTCTGGATGCTATCTATGAGTCTGCACGTACAGGTAAAGAAGTACTTCTGAATCAGTAAGATCAGAAAAATTGGTTACAGCTGTGGATATGCCGGGAAACCAGGCATGTCCACGGCTCCCTTTCATAAATAAAAATACGAGGAGAAAATGCAATGAAATTAGGATTTGTAAGTGCTATTTTAGATCAGAGCAACTACGAAGAAATGATGGATATCGCATCCGACCTTGGTTTTGAGTGTGTGGAAGTCGCATGCTGGCCACAGGGAAAAGCAGAGCGTCGTTATGCTGGTGTCAGCCATATCGATGCCGAGCGTGTGCTGGAAGATGAGGCATATGCAAAACATATTTTAGATTATGCAGCAGAAAAGAACGTAGAGATTTCTTCTCTTGCTTATTATCCGAATACTTTGGACCCGGATCTGGAGAAACGTCAGGCAGCCGTTGACCATCTGATGACTCTGATTAAAGCAAGTGCAAAACTTGGTATCAACATGGTTACAAGTTTTATCGGCCGTGACCAGTCCAAGACAGTAGAAGAGAATCTTGAAATCGTAAAAGAGGTATGGCCTCCAATCATCAAACTGGCAGAAGAGCAGGGTGTAAAAGTAGCAATCGAGAACTGCCCGATGCTCTTTGGTGCAGATCAGTGGCCAGGCGGACAGAACCTGATGACCACACCGGCGAACTGGAAGAAAGTATTTGAGATTCTTCCGAGTGATAATTTTGGTATCAACTACGATCCTTCCCATTTTGTATGGCAGATGATCGATTACATCAAACCAATCTATGAGTTTAAGGATAAAATCTTCCATGTTCATTACAAAGATATCAAAGTATATCCGGACAAACTGCAGGAAGTTGGAATCATGGGTTATCCGCTTGATTTCATGTCTCCGAAGCTTCCGGGATACGGTGATGTGGACTGGGGCAAATATGTATCTGCTTTAACAGACATCGGATACGATGGATACACCTGTATCGAAGTCGAAGATAAGTTCTTCGAAGGAAGTCAGGAAAAAGTATTAGACAGCTTAAAACTCAGCAAACGTTACATGACACAGTTTGTTATCTAATAATTATAAAAGCAAATGGAGGAAGCGAGTATGAATCTTAGATTTGGTATTATCGGATATGGTTTTATGGGACATGAGCATATGACGTTATTATCCGATTTTGATGGCATTGATGTAATCGCTATCTGTGACCGTGAAGCTGACCAGATGAACGATGCACCGGAAGGAGTTGCAAAATACACGGATGCAGCAGATCTTCTGGCAAGAGATGATATCGATGTTGTTATCATTTCTGCAAACAATAACCAGCATCTGAAACTGGTAAAAATGGCAGCAGCCGCAAAGAAAAACATTATCTGTGAGAAACCGGTAGCACTGTCCATTCCGGATCTGGAAGAGATGGAGAAAGCCGTTGCAGAGAATGGTGTGAAATTTACGGTACATCAGCAGAGAAGATTTGACCCGGATTACCGTACAATGAAAAATGTATTTGATTCTGACGAACTGGGTGACATCTACACCGTTCAGACCGGTCTGTACGGATATAACGGAAATATGCATGACTGGCATATTTACCCGGAACAGGGCGGCGGTATGATGTATGACTGGGGCGTACATCTGATCGATCAAATGCTTTACATGATCCCGGGCAAGATCACATCCGTATTTGCAGATGTGAGAAACGTCATCAATGAGCAGGTAGATGATTACTTCAAAGTATTACTGATGTTTGAAAACGGTATTACCGCAGAAGTAGAACTTGGTACTTACTTCCTGAAGGATGAAGACAAATGGTTCGAGCGTCACTGGTTCATGGGTGGCAATAAAGGATCCGCTTATGTGGACGGTTTCCATCCGGAAGGAAAAATCGTACATACCGCACATCTGCTTCAGAATGCAGGCCATGGCCGTACAATGACAGCAGCCGGCCCGACAAGATCTTTCGGTCCGCCAAGTGAAGGATTGATCCTGAGCAAAGATATCGAAATCGCTCAGACAACTCACCGTATGTATTTTGAAAACTATGTCAAAGCATACCGTGGAGAAGAAGATTTCCTGGTTAAGATTCCGGAGGTAAAACGTGTATTAAAAGTTATGGATGCAGCAAGACTGTCCGCAAAGACAAGAAAATCTGTAGATTTTGAGGCATAAGTAAACCTGAAGAGACAGGTGCTTTGTGCGCACCTGTCTTTTTTGTACTCAAAAACAGGTAAAAATACGGGTTTTTCGCCGTTTTTTGGTAAAAAAGGAGATGTAAAAAACATGGATTTCGTGGCATATAATGAGATTCTGATCTGTGAAAAACCGATCAGAAATGAGATAGTAGCAGGCAAAAAAATCGGATACACATTTGAAATTCGTTATCCATCCTATCGGGGATGTTATCTGAGCTGTATCGAAGATCTGAAGTTTGAGATAGACGGACAGGAGATTGCAAAAGAAAAGATTGCTTTCAGTCTGAACGGAAAGGAATTTACAATTTCAGACCTTCCGGAACTGAATCATGAGTACTGGTATGTAATGAAACCGGCGACCATCCGGGTGCAGCAGATCGGTGGAATTGCACCGGGAGATCATACACTTCGTGTATACATGAAACACAGAGTGCCATATACCGGATATTTTGGACAGTATCTGACACTGATCAGTGACCGCACAGAGACACTGGCAGCTGAGCAGTAATACAGATATGTGACATTTCGAAAGAATTTCTGCCCAATATACAGATAATGTATGGAGACAGAAATTCCCAGGAAGATTTAGAGTAAAGATAGGAGAGTAACGATATGAATACAGATATTAAAATAGGTGTATCCCTGTATAGCCTGTCCACGGAATTCATTCACGGAACACTGGATCTGGAAGGCTGTCTGAAGGCAGTACATGATATGGGATATAAAGGAATCGAACTGGTTGCGGCACAGATGGTTCCGGATTATCCATTCCCATCCGATGAATGGTTATATAATCTGCGTGGACTGCTGGAAAAATACGAGCTGGAACCGGTATGCTGGTCCGCTTATATCGATATGGGCACAAGAAGTGACCGTGATATGAATGAGGAAGAAATTATCCAGTGTACATTAAATGATCTCGTTTATGCCAAAAAGGCAGGATTTCCAATGGTTCGTACCCAGCATGCTATTTCACCGAAGATTTTCCGTAAAATGATCCCGTACTGCAAAGAACTGGATATGAAACTGACCATCGAAATGCACTGGCCGCATCATCCGGATGTACCGGTATGGAAAGAGTATTTTGAGATTATGAAAGGCGAAGGAAAAGGATATCTCGGTTTTGTACCGGATTTCTCCATTTTCCAGGAAATGCCCCATGAACTTTATCTGCGTCAGGCCGTTGAATTTGGCTGTCGTCCGGAGAAACTGGATGAGATCGTGAAAATTCATGCTGCCGGCGGAGATATGGACAGAATCAACAACGGCGATTATACAGAGATCGAGAAACATTATGCGGAGGAAATGTTTGGTAAATTCAATCATCCGGCAAAAGTGGAGCAGTTAAAAGATGTCATGGACTGCATTTTTTACATTCATGGCAAATTCTATTATCTGGATAACGATGAACATGATCCATGCATTCCGTATGAGGCACTGATTCATGCACTGGTAGAAAATGGGTACAAAGGTTACATTGCCAGTGAATTTGAAGGACATCATTTTTACTCTGATGTCAGCTGCGTGGAACAGCTGGGACATTTTGTGGCAATGGTAAATCATATGCTGGAGCAGGAAGCATAAGAACTGATCGTTGAAAGAAGCAAATTTATATAAAAAGGAGGACATATAATCATGAGTATTGAGAAAGGAACTCCGAGAAGAGGTATCTGCTTATACAGCTATCATAACCTTCTTGGAAAAACAATGACACTGGATGATGCTTTCGAGGAAATGGCTGATACAGGAGCAACCTGTTTCGAATTTCTGACAAGTTAT
>CABRZK010000042.1 GCA_902475415.1 uncultured Eubacterium sp. | reverse complement strand
ATTGAGATTCTGGAATCTATGATGGATTAAAAACAGATTCAGGCGATACACCTGATTGGGTGTATCGCCTTGCTTATTCTAAGTAACAACAAACATAGGAATTCGATATAATATCTTTTGTAGGAGGGATATTATATATGAGTAGTAATGAAAAAAGCCGTGGATTCGGCAAAAAGGGATGGATGGTTATCATCTTCACGTTATTTATTTACATGTTTACATGTACAGCAGCAGATACACTGAACGTTTCTGTTACTGCATTCGCATCCGCATTTGGATGGGATTCCAATCAGATGCTTCTGTTTTCGGCAGTAGGTGGATTTGCAGGAATTATCGTATCTGCAGTACTTGGTGTGGTAGTTGCGAAAAAAGGTGTTAAGATTCCAACTGTTGTCATGATGGTGGCATCCGCATTGATCTGGTTATTCCATGGACATGTCAGCACATTTATTACATATGGTCTGGCAGTTATTCTGCTGACCGCATTTTCAAATGCATTAAATCTGGTATCTACACAGCAGATTATGAGTAACTGGTTCCCGAAAAAGAAAGGTATTGCACTTGGATGGGCAACCATGGGTACCTGCTTTTCCTCTGCAATTATGGTTGCAGTATTCCAGGGAATGTTTGGAAAAACAATCAGCGCACCATTTAATCTGATGTGTGTGATTTTCCTGATTCTTGCTGTTATCACAATTGTATGGTTCAAACAGTTCCCGGAGGAGGCTGGTGCTTATCCGGATAATGAGCCGATCACAGAAGAAGAGAAAAAAGCTAATCTGGAAATGTTGAATAACAGCAAAACTGTATTTACCATCGGAAAACTGGTGCGTACAAAAGAAATGTGGATGCTGACAGTAATCTTTGGTTTTGTAGCACTTGGTCTGGTTGCTGTTATTTCCCAGATGGTTCCGAGACTGGTAGCAGTTGGCCTGGGACAGAACACAGCTATCATGTATCTGACCATTGCATCTATCATCGGTATTCCGGCCAGTGTTATCTGGGGATTCATTGATCAGAAACTGGGAACAAATAAAACAGTTCGTGTATTTTGCCTGTTATGGACATTGATGTTGGTTGTTTCTGCAATCGGAAGTGGAATGGTAAGTGCACCAATCGCAGTATTTTCTGTAATTTTCTATGCAGTATTACTTGGTGGAATGATGAACCTGATGCCATCTGCAATCATTTCTGTATTTGGACGTTTTGATTTTGCAGATGCAAACAAGATTATTATGCCATTGATCATCGGTATTCGTTCCTGTGCATTTTTACTTGTACCGGTAACGCTTGCAGCAGCAGGACCAAATGTAAATGGTGGATTCAGAAATGCCTTTATCGTATGTGCCATCTTATCTGCTATTTCTACTGTACTTGCATTTTTATTAAAAGATCAGTGTATCGGAAGAAATTCACTGGATAAATAAGATATTTTTCGATTGAAAATAAGGATAGGGATAATTGAAAAGAAGAAAACAGACCTGTCTGGCAATGGAATGTTCCGGTGTCGGTCAGGTCTGTTTTTGTATATCAGGAAATTGAGTTGTATTTTTGTATTTCCAACAGGTTAGTTGCATTTTTTATTTCACAAATAAATGTTCAGTGTGGGTGCACAGAATCTGAGTATAAGTATTTTGCGTGTTACGCCAAATGCTTTTTCTTCCTGTTCCAGAATACCGATGGCAGCTACCGGAGCATTGCCATAGGCCACCAGAATCTGGTTTAATACGATCATGGAAACACTCATTAAAGCTGAGAAAATAGCAGTTGGCAGCCCTGTGGAGCATACACCAACTAAAATATGATTCCGACAGGTAAAATATTTTGGGTGGATGGAAAATACTTTGCTTTTTTCAAAAAATACCAGAGAAAATAAAGGCTTGCCAGGATATTTCCAATTGTGGTAGCAATGGCTGCACCAGTTGCACCCATGCCAAGTCCACTGATAAAGATTGGGTCAAGTATGTTGCGCTGCATTACTCATTGTATCTAAAATACTTCGGTTCCTAAGTAATCTAAGAAAAAAGAAGAAAAGTCAATAGGATGCGGTTACATGAATGGTATGAAAAATATTATA
Source organism: uncultured Eubacterium sp. (assembly GCA_902475415.1). Taxonomy (GTDB): domain Bacteria; phylum Bacillota; class Clostridia; order Lachnospirales; family Lachnospiraceae; genus Eubacterium_I. The sequence goes on along the minus strand of CABRZK010000042.1, from coordinate 10,817 downwards.
TGGATGTGGAAAGCTACTTGCCAACAGAGCTGATTTCTACTATAGTAGTATAGATGTTTAAGCAATAATAGTGGCTGAAACAGAAGTGTTAAGAAAAATATTCTGGTTCTATAAATCAGTGAGGACAGAACAGACGACTCTATCAGAACAGAAAGACAAGGTTGGTAAAAAGATGCAGATTTCAAGCAGATTCACACTGGCGGTTCATATTTTTGCCTGTGTGGATACATTCAAAGATGACTATAAAGTGACCAGTGATTTTATCGCAGGAAGTACAAATGTAAATCCTGTCATTATTCGAAAAATACTGGGACAGCTCAAAGCAGCAGGACTGATTCAGGTAGCACGCGGAACCGGAGGAACGACCATCACAAAACCGCTGAAGGAAATTACGTTCCTGGATATTTACCGGGCAGTGGAATGCGTGGAAGATAATCAGTTGTTCCATTTTCATGAAAATCCCAATACAGCCTGTCCGGTAGGAAGAAATATTCATCATGTACTGGATGAAAAACTGGATCGGGTACAGAAAGCAATGGAACGGGAACTGGAATCCATTACGCTGGAAGATGTGAAGGAAGATCTGACCAGATATCTGGCGGAACAATAAGTTTAAAGCAAAATAAATTGGTGAAAAAAGACAGAATCTCAAAAATGTGGAGTCTGTCTTTTTTTATTAACAGCAATTTTTACAAGACATTGATTTCAAGCCATTTTCACAGGAAGCAGAGCTTTCAGAATTTTTAAATGTAACTATTGACATTACAACGACTTTGCGATAATATCCGATCGTAAGATGTAACAAAGAAAGTTACAACATAAAGAAAATGAATGCAGGAGGATATGATCATGAACAAAGTAGTAGAATTTTTACTACAATGATCTTAAAGATAAAAGATGCATTAAGGAAAGGAGCCGGGGAATGAAATATTTAAAAATGCTGGTAGAGGAGTTTCATTCTACAACAGTAGCAACATTGGGAACAGATGGGCAAGAGTTTTTTATTTGAGTGTGATATATGCTATTGTGTTCAGTATTTCTATATCCGAGATTTTTTATTGTTTTTCATCACCCCAGAACTCCCTGGAAGAAAATACATCCATGGCGTCCATATGTGCGCTGCAGATCAGTGTGACATGATATTTGCGGGCCAGCGCAACCGCACGGTCTGTCGGGACACTGTTGCTGACCAGAACCGGAACTCTGGAGCGGATAACTTTTTCCATCATATCATCCGGTATTCGTCCACTGGAAAGGAGAATGCATTTTGTCAGATCCAGTCCGTCAATCAGTGCTTTCCCGATGGCCTTGTCCAACGCATTGTGCCGGCCGATATCTTCGCATAGATAACGGATCTGTCCTTCGTACATCAGAAAACAACTGTGAATTCCGTGGGTTTTCTGATGCAGAGGAGCACCTTTGCGAAAGGCTTGAATCAGTTCCAGCGCCTGATTATAGTCAAAATCAAAGTCAGGAAGAACATCAACCGCTTCTGCCTCGTTCTGTTCAGAGAGAAGGTCACGGCCAAGCATGCCTTCTTCGCCACAGTCGCAGGCGCGCACTTCGATTGGTTTGCGAATCTCACCAAGTGGTCGTGTCGTCATAACCCGGGCGCGGACACCGTCGCGGCAGATATAAATACTGTGAATGTCCTCAACTCCCTGAATACGCCCTTCCGTATACAGATGTCCGAGTACCAGTTCCGGAAGATCCTGAATGGTGCAGACCAGCTTCAGCGCCAGGTCCTCATTGATATAGACCGAAAGTAAATTCTCATGAAGCAATATTTTTTCTTTTTTTTCAAATGTTTTCGTCTCAGGCCGGTAGCAGATCATATCCTGTGTTTCCAATGCCGGCTGAACAGTGCATAAATTTTTGATTTCCATTATTTTATAATCCCCTTTATTCATTCTATCATAATCCGATTGTGCAAAAATTGTAAAGAGAAAAGTTGATTGCAGAGATAAATATCAGGGAAATGGTGTATGATATGAATATTAACCAGGCGTAGAGTGCAAAAAAGATGTTTCTATGCTATATTTGTACCAGACAGAGAAGATATTTATCTCTGCGGCAAGAGAGAATAATATAGAGGAGAAGGCGGTGGCTATATGAGTAAAAGTGATCATATCTATCTGGCCATAGATTTGAAATCATTTTATGCTTCCGTGGAATGCAGGGAGCGTGGACTTGATCCAATGACAACCAATCTGGTAGTGGCAGATCAGAGCCGGACAGAGAAAACAATCTGTCTGGCTGTTTCGCCGTCTCTGAAACAACATAACATTCCCGGAAGGGCCCGTTTGTTTGAAGTAATCCAGCGTGTGCGGGAAGTGAACAGGCAGCGCCAGTATCAGACAGAAAATCACCGGTTTACCGGGCGTTCCTGGGATGACAGACAATTACAGGAGAATCCGAATCTGGCCGTTGATTACCTGGTGGCACCGCCGCGTATGGCGCTGTACATGGAATACAGCACCAGAATTTATCAGATCTATATGCGTTACATTGCACCGGAAGATATGCATGTGTATTCTATTGATGAAGTGTTTTTTGACATTACGCACTATCTGCAGACCTATCGGAAAACACCGCGGGAACTGGCGGCAGATATGATCCAGTCGGTTTATGAGGAGACTGGAATTACGGCAACCGCAGGCATCGGAACCAATCTGTATCTGTGCAAGATTGCCATGGACATTGACGCAAAGCATACCGAACCGGATGCAAATGGTGTGCGTATCTCGGAATTAGATGAGGATTCCTATCGGGAACGATTGTGGTTCCACCGCCCGCTGACAGACTTCTGGCGCGTGGGAAGAGGTTATGCGAAAAAACTGGAGGCAGCAGGACTTTATACCATGGGGGATATAGCCCGATGCAGCCTTGGTGTATTCACGGATTATCATAATGAAGAACTGTTGTATAAAATGTTTGGTGTCAATGCGGAATTGCTGATTGATCATGCCTGGGGATATGAATCGTGTACGATGGAAGATATCAAAAATTATCAGCCGGAAAATAACAGTCTCGGTTCCGGTCAGGTGCTGGCTTGTCCGTATGATTGTGAAAAAGCTAGAGTTGTGGTGACAGAGATGGCAGATGCTCTTGCTTTAGACTTGCTGGATAAACGTCTGGTGACTGATCAGCTTGTGCTGACCGTAGGCTATGACCGGAAAAATACAGGAAATTATCATGGTGAAATGATGACAGACCGCTATGGACGTTCCATTCCAAAACATGCACACGGAACCATCAACTTGGAAATGCAGACATCTTCTTCCAGTCAGATTACAGAAGCGGTACAGACGTTATTTGACCGGACTGTAAATCCGAAACTTCTGGTGCGCAGATTAAATCTGGTGGCGAACCATGTGGTAAAGGAAGAACTGGCAAGGCAGGAAACTACCTTTGAACAGTTGGATCTTTTTACCGATTATGATGCCATGCAAAAAGAAAAAGAAGCGAAGCAGAAAGAACTGGACCGGGAAAAAAGAATGCAGCAGGCAATGCTGGATATTAAGAAGAAATTCGGAAAAAATGCAATTTTAAAAGGCATCAATATGGAAGAAGGCGCAACCGGTCAGGAACGAAACAGGCAGATCGGAGGACATAAAGCATGATGGGACAGAAAACAGACAGGAAAGCATATGATTTTGCCATGCAAAAGCAGAAACAAAGAAAAGAATATCTGAGAAATGATGATAACCGCATTCTGGTTACGAGACCGGATTTCTATGCGGATATCCGCAACCTGCCCCGACATGTATCCAAAGTGCATCCGCCGATGCCCCGGGCAAACCGTGCAGCGCAGTTCATGCCATTTTCAGCATTAAGCGGATACGAGGAAGCCGTGCAGGAAACCGCACGTCAGACCGAAGCATTCCGGGAACTGGATGAGGACAGAAAACGTCAGCTGGATGAAAAACTGGCAATGATCAGTCAGATGCTTTCTGACAAAAAAGAAATACAGGTCAGGATTATGTGCTTTGTACCGGATGTGTGCAAAGAGGGTGGAAATTACCGGGAATATTCCGGAGTGGTAAAACGCATTGATCCATATCGTAAGGAGATTGTACTGACAGACGGAACTTCACTTCGAACCAGGTATATATCGGATATTCAGATGGAAGAGACAGAAAAATAATCAGGATAAAAATCTTTTTATTTCTATTTTACAATCTAATTCCTATCTTTACAGTATGAAATAAAAATGCTACACTTGTTAATAAAAATATGTATTGACAGATCACTTTGTAGTAAAAGAAACATAGAAAGTATTCAGGTGAAAAGGTTCAGTTACTGAAAGAGGAAGGAATATGACATTTGTACAGTTAAAATATATTTTAACCATTGCGGAAACAAAATCACTGAATAAGGCAGCAGAGCAGTTGTATGTCTCACAGCCTTCGCTGACAAACGCATTGAAAGAACTGGAAAAAGAAGTGGGAATCAGCATCTTTTTCCGGAGCGGACGAGGGGTTACACTGACCAATGACGGCGTGGAATTTCTGACTTATGCCAGAGAAATTTACCGTGAATATGAGCAACTATTACAGCGATACGGTGAGGGCGGTTCTTATAAAAAGAAATTTGCTGTCTCTACCCAGCATTATTCCTTTGCGGTAAAAGCCTTTGTGGATGTGGCAAAAAAACTGGATATGTCAAAATATGAACTTGCCATCAGAGAAACAAAAACAGCAGAAGTCATTCAGGAAGTCAGCACAATGAAAAGTGAGATCGGAGTTCTCTACTTAAGTGAATTTAACCGGAAATCCATGGAAAAACTGCTGAAAGCAGCGAATCTGCAATTTCACCCGCTGATCTCCTGCAAAGCCTATGTCTATTTATGGAAAGGACATCCACTGGCACAGGAAGAAAGCCTTTCCCTGGAACAATTGGATCACTATCCGTGTCTGTCCTTCGAACAGGGAGATGACAGTTCCTTTTATCTGGCAGAAGAATTATTCCCGACCAATGAATACAGCCAGATCATCCATGCCAATGACCGGGCCACAATGTTGAACCTCATGGTGGGACTGAACGGATATACCCTCTGCTCCGGCCTGATCTGCGAAGAATTAAACGGCAGCGACTACCGGGCTGTACCATTAAAGACCGATCAGACCGGCCAAAATACTGATGACAACCAGATGGAAATCGGTTACATCACACGAAAAAACCTGATTTTAAGCAAATTGGGAGAAGAGTATGTCAGTGCGTTGAAGCAGTATCTGTCGTAGAGGATGTAGGAAAAAGAATACACAAATTTTTCTTTCATATCTTTTATTAGATGCTATATTGACATGATAATGATAGACAAACCATTATATAGATATGAAAAATAATAATGTTTTGGAAATATATAAAGTCGTCGGATAAGTTGATTTTTTTTACTTGTTTTTATTCACAACGTAAATGGGAACGGAAGTAAAAAAATAAAACAAAGAATAAAAATCCAGTTATAGCCTCATACTATAACTGGTTATTTTTTTTGTGTATTAGACATCTTTTTTTTGATGTGATAGTATCAATGACATGCAAAACCCATTAAGTAAGTATGAATAATAGGAAATAAAAACACGGGAGGAAAAACAAATGACAGATGTTCTGATCATCGGAAGCGGACCGGCAGGTATGACCGCAGCGATTTATGCAAAAAGAGCCAGCCTGAATGTGTTGGTTTTAGAAAAAGAATACGAAGGAACCGGTCAGATGGCAGAGAGCAGCCGCATTGACAACTATCCCGGTTTTTACGGAGTGAACGGTTACGAATTAGGGGAAAAAATCAGAGAGCATGTAGAAGCACTCGGAATTGAATTCCTGGAAGGCGAAGCCGTTTCTTATGAAAAAAAAGCAGATCATTTTCAGGTGACACTGGAAAGTGGAGAAGTGCTGGAGAGCAAAACAATTATTTATGCCGCAGGTGCAGCACATCGAAAACTCAGTGTTCCGGGAAGTGAGAAATTCGAAAACAGAGGAATTTCCTACTGTGCATCCTGTGACGGAGCATTCTACCGGGACAAAGATGTGGCCGTGATCGGCGGAGGCAACAGTGCTTTGGACGATGCCTTGTTACTTTCCGAAGGTTGCAAGAACGTATACCTGATCCACCGCAGAGACGAGTTTCGCGGAGATGCGGCAACGTTGGAAAAACTAGAAGAGAAAGAAAATGTGGAAATCACCCGGAAAGCCAATGTGGCAGAAATCACTGGTGACGGAAAAGTAGAAAGCCTGTTACTGGATACAGGCGCAAAGCTGAATGTACAGGGCATTTTCGTAGCGGTCGGCATGATTCCACAGACAGCACCGGTAAAAGATCTGGTAGCGCTGGATGAAAGCGGATACATCAAAGCCGGGGAGGACGGCATCACATCAGAACCTGGATTTTATGTGGCAGGAGATGTGAGAACCAAGGAACTGCGACAGATCATCACCGCAGCAGCCGATGGCGCGAACGCAGCAAATTCCGCCATTCAGTACATTCTCAGACAAGCATAACAACAATAACAACAGAGCGTGTTTGAAAAACATTTCGATAATTTTCAAAAATATTCGGATATAGAAATTTTTAAATAAGTATTGAAAATTACAAATCATAAATAACAAATTTTGAATGACCTGTGAGGGAATCATTCAGAAGGATAACGAATATCCTTTGCCTTTGATAAAAAATAAGCCCGCTGACAAAACAGGGCAGGAATAGAAAGGAAGCGATCACATGGTAAACGAACTGACCAGAGAAAATTTCGACAAAGCAATAAAGGAACACAGCATCGCTGTTGTAGAATTCTATTCTGCAACCTGTAAGCACTGTAAGAAGCTGGAGGCGGGCATCACAGAACTTTCCGAGGAAGCAGGAAATGACGTATTCTTTGGAAAAGTACTGATTCCGGATGAGCTGTCTCTGGCAGATGAATACGAAATTCAGTCAGTGCCGACGTTACTGTATTTTAAAGATGGCGAGATCAGAGAAAAATCCGTAGGATTTACACACAAATTAATCATTGCAGAAAACATCAAGAAGTTATAAGGAGACAACATCATGGGATATCCAAGTATTTTTCCAACAGGAACATTAATTTATGATAAAGACAAAACATTCAACGGTTACACTGTTTTTCCATCCGCAAAAGGCGCGCTGCTCATCGATATGAATGGTCGTGAAGTTCAGCTCTGGGCCGGACTTGGCGGATTCCCGAATAAAATTCTTCCGGGCGGTTATGTCATGGGAACCACAGGAACCAGACCTGGTAAGAAAGCATATCAGGATCAGATCGATCTGGTGCAGGTAGACTGGGACGGCAACATCGTATGGAAATTTGACAAGACAGAGCTGATTGCAGACGGAGATAAAGATCCGGTTTACATGGCAAGACAGCATCATGATTTCCAGCGTGAAGGTTCCACAGTTGGTTATTATTATCCGGGCGGAGAGCCAAAAACAGACAGTGGAAACACACTGATCCTGACACATGAGAATTTATACAATCATGATATTTCCGATAAACGACTGATCGATGACAAAATCATCGAAGTAGACTGGGACGGCAACATTTTATGGAGCTGGCGCGCAAGTGATCATTTTGATCAGCTTGGATTTGATGAGGCCGCGAAAAACGCATTATTCCGTAATCCTTGCCTGCAGGGCGAAGCCGGTGGTGACTGGATGCATATCAACAGCATGTCAGTCCTGGGCGAGAACAAATGGTACGATCAGGGGGATGAACGTTTCCATCCGGACAACATCATCATTGATGCACGTAATTCCAACATCCTTGCCATCATTAGCAAAGAGACCGGCGACATCGTATGGCGCGTAGGACCGGATTTCAACGAAAACGAAGCAACGAAAAAACTTGGATGGATCATAGGACAGCATCACTTACATATGATTCCGAAAGGGCTTCCGGGCGAAGGCAACCTGCTTGTATTTGATAACGGTGGTGAAGGTGGTTACGGTACACCAAATCCTGGCGCATTAACCGGTGTTAATAATGCGAGAAGAGATTATTCCAGAGTACTGGAGTTTAATCCGGTTACACTGGAGATCATCTGGCAGTACACACCGCTGGAGGCAGGCAACCTGTTATTTACCGATGCATCCAAATTTTACAGTTCCTACATCAGTGGAGCACAGAGACTTCCGAATGGTAACACATTAATCACCGAAGGATCTGACGGTCGTCTGATCGAGGTAACACCGGAACATGAGATTGTATGGGAATACATCAATCCGTATTTCAACACCATTCTCGGACAGTTCACCAACAACATGGTATATCGTGCATACCGTGTGCCGTATGAGTGGATTCCACAGGTAGAAAGACCGGAAGAGATTTCCGTAGAGCCAATCGATGTAGAGACATTCCGCGTACCGGGTTCTTTAGTAGGAAACGGACTTGGAAAAGTGACAACCATCGATGGTGTAGATCCAAATGCCCGTCTGATGACTGGTGGCGGTGCATCTGAAGATGAAGACGAAGAAGTAAACTTCTGCATTGCAACCGTAAAGAAAAGCGATTTGATTAAAAAATAAAGAGGGTTCCGGAAACAAGTAAAATTCTGAAAAAGAATATCCGGACAAGTAAACAAGTGATTTGAAACAGAAGATGCAGAGCAGGAAAGATTTCTTATTTAGCAAATCTTTCCTGACAAATGCAAAAATTGATATAAGTCGAAAGATTAAGAATTCCGCAGAAAGGGAGTGAAGGAAATTGAAAAGCAAAAAAATTACTGCAGCAGTTTTAGGTATCGTTCTTACATTAGGTCTGGTGATCAGCGGTTGTGGAAATAGTGATTCCGCATCGGATTCCAGTGCAAAAGCTGAGACGAATAAAGAAGGTTATAAAGTAGTCAACATCGGTTTCCCGAGTGCCGGTTATGAATGGGCAGAAGGAACACTTGCAGTAGCAGAGGAAAAAGGCTATCTGGATGAGTATTTAAATCCATTAGGTTATGATGCAGATTTAATTCCGTTTACCGGAGCTGCACCGGCGATTCATGAAGCATTAGTATCAAAAGATCTGGATTACGCATATTATGCGGGGTTTGCAGGAGTTATGGCAAAAGCAAACGGTATTGATACGAAATTACTGACAGTAACAAGCTTTGGGTCTGTATGGCAGCTGGCAGTCAGTGCTGATTCTGGTATCACTTCCCTGCAGGATCTGAAAGGAAAAACCATTTCCTATCAGCGTGGCGCCAGTCCGCAGATGTATGTACTGAAAGTGCTGGAAGAAGCAGGCCTGACAGAGAATGATGTACAGCTTGTCAACAGCACCATCCCGGAAGGACTTTCCAGTCTTTCCACCGGAGCAGTAGATGTGGCAGTTGTTACATACGGACAGGCAGATACACTGGTAGAACAGGGCAAGGCAAGTATTCTTCATAAAGGTGTGGAAGCAGATGCAGATACTTATTATGAGCCAAATGTTCTGACCGGAAGAACTGATTTTGTCAGCGAAAATTCTGATGTGACAGTAGCAATCATCAAAGCAATGCTGAAAGCAAAAGCAGACATTGTAGCTGATCCGGAAGCATTCTATCAGTTATCCTCAGAGAAGAGCGGAAGAACTCTGGAGCAGGTAAAATCCGTTGCTGTATCTGATCTGGAACTTGGATATCCGGTCAGCCTGGATGACAGATATATCACTTCATTAAAAAATATTGAGCAGTTTGAACTTGATAACAGCATCATCAGCAATCAGGTAGATTTTGATTCCTGGATTGATTCCTCCTATCTGGATAAAGCAGTGCAGGAGTATCAGGAAAGCGCACAGTAAGGAGGCCGCGTGAGCATGTACAAAGGAAATAACGTATTTATACAAAAATTGTTGATCTTTATCAACATGATCATATTGCCGGTACTCATCGTGCTGGCCTGGCATTTTGCCACATCTACCGGAGCCATGTCCACACTGATCCTTCCGAAGATCAGCACCGTGCTTGAGACATTAAAAGAACAGCTTGCACATGGTCCTCTGCTCGGAGATATCGGCATCAGCTTAAGCCGAATTGCCAAAGGCTATGCACTGGCAGTTGTTGTAGGTATCCTGCTTGGCGTGCTCATGGGAATGAACAAAGTAGCAAACCGTTTTTTTATGCTGACATTTACCGCAATCCGTCAGATTCCGATGATCGCATGGGTTCCAATCCTGATCATCTGGTTTGGTATCGGCGAAGAATCCAAAGTAGCCGTTATCTTTCTGGCAGCATATTTCCCGGTTCTGGTCAACACCGTCAGCGGTATTGAACGTACTGATCCAAAACTGATCGAAGTTGGAAAAATGTATCACCTGAATGGCTGGCAGCAGTTTACAAAAATCTATCTGCCGTCCGCACTCCCATCCATTTTTGTCGGATTAAAATTGGGACTCAGCGTATCCTGGATGGCAGTTGTCGGAGCTGAGATGATCGCAGCTACATCAGGTATCGGTTTCCGTATCAACGATGCACGAAGCCTGATGCAGTATCCGGTTGTATTTGCAGGAATCATCGCAATTGCAGTCGTTGGTGTGATCATGGATCTGGCCATTTCACTGATCGGCAAATTATGCACACCGTGGGAAAAAGGCAGGTAAGCACAAATGGGAAAGACATTATCAATTCAGAACGTAAATAAAAGCTTTACTGTCGATGGACAGAAAGTGGATGTATTAAAAGATATCAACCTGGAAATTCAGGAAGGCGAATTTATCGCAATCGTCGGGCACAGTGGATGTGGAAAAAGTACCCTGCTAAAAATCATTGCAGGACTGGATAAAAACGACACTGGTCTGGTAACTGCTGACGGAAAAGAAGTCAACGATCCGGGC
>CABRZK010000041.1 GCA_902475415.1 uncultured Eubacterium sp. | reverse complement strand
TTTTCTTTGAGTCATGTGCAATCAGTCCTATGTTCATTATTCTATGTCCCCCAATCCGTGATATTTTCGAGCCTGCAGACCAACATTTAAAACCAGTCCCAGACCTATAAACAAACTCATAAGTGATGTCAGACCATAGCTGACAAATGGCAACGGCAAACCGGTATTCGGCATAAGTCCGGTTGTAACACAGATATTGATGAAACTCTGAAATCCGATCAGTGCAGCCATGCCACAGCAGATCAGTCTGCCACCAAGATCTTTTGCGTTTTTCGCAATAAGTATACACTCAAAAACGATCAAAAGCAATAATATAATTACAATCAGACAACCTATAAATCCAAGCTCTTCTCCAACTACCGCAAAAATAAAATCTGTCTGCGGTTCGGAAATGAAGTTACCATTTTTCATTGATGCAATAGAGCTGTTGTTAAGTCCCTTTCCCCATAACTGACCAGATCCAATTGCCATGATAGAATTTTGCTGCTGATAGGCATCATCTGCATATTTGGACGGCTGCAGCCAAGAAAAAATACGTTTATACTGATAAGCAGACAATGGCAATGCCCGTTTCAGAATCAGTATAATGCCAATAATACTTACCGGAACTCCCAACGCAAGTACACCTGCTACTATTTTATAACTTAATCCCGCAACAAACAAGAGGGTAATGAAAATCATTGTTGTTGCTATCGTAGTAGACAGATCCGGCTCTTTCACAATCAGTAAAAGTGGTATTCCAACCAGTATCAGACTTAAAGCCAGAATTTTCCAGGTATTCAGCTGATCCTGATATTTCATAAAAAATCCTGCGAAAAAGATGATCAGCAGAATCTTGCAAAATTCTGATGGCTGAAATTTAAAACTTGAGGTAACCTGAATCCAGCGGGTTGCTCCACCCGTCTTGTCTCCAACACCCGGAATGAATAGCACACCAAGCAATACAATTGATAACAGATAAATTGGTCTCCTGAATTTCAGAATGGTTCCATAATCAATCAGCGAAACAATTACCATAGCAATTAATCCACCAATTAATCCTATAATCTGTTTGTTCTGAACAGATGGTCTTGCACTGCCAATCACCATAACACCGATGATGCTCAGCAGCACGACATATGCCACCAGTCGAAATCTGTAGTTTTTTATCTTGTATTGCTTAAACATAGAAATCCTCCGATTTATTTTTATCCTGTTATGTACTTCTTTCTCCAGCTTCTGCGTTGTCTTCTCTGCTGTCTCCGTTTCTTATGAAACTGTGGCAATGGAATCTCCTCACCCAGAACACGCCTGCAGATTCTGCTGTATGCCTCACCTGCAACAGTCTGGGTTCCAATCAGCGGGCTTCCATTATTCGTCGAAATAACAACCTGTTCATCATCACAGACTGCTCCAATCATATCAACGCATAAAATATCTGATATATCTTTCAGATCAAGCATCTGTCCATGTTCTATCATTTCCGGGCGAATCCGGTTTACCAGTAATTTCACATCTGTAATCCCGGAAGAAAACAGTAATCCTATCACCCGGTCTGCATCTCTCACAGAAGAAATTTCCGGGGTTGTCACTACAAGTGCGCGATCAGCACCGGCAATCGCAGTCTGAAATCCCTGTTCGATACCGGCAGGACAGTCTAAGAGAATGTAATCAAATTCTTTTCGCAACTCATCCAGAAGTTTTATCATCTGTTTTGGAGAAACAGCGCTTTTATCCCTCGTCTGCGCTGCCGGAATCAGATATAGTCCCGGAAACTGCCGATCCCTGATGACAGCCTGTCTGACACGACAGTTTCCCTCAACAATATCCACGAGATTATAAAGAATTCTCTGTTCCAGCCCCATAACGACATCCAGATTTCGCAAACCAATATCTGTATCTATCATCAGTACTTTTTTATGAAGCATCGACAGACCAGCTCCCAGATTTGCAGTGGTAGTGGTCTTTCCCACCCCACCTTTCCCGGATGTTACAACAATAATTTCACACATACAAAAGACTCCTCCTGCTTTTCTTTGAAGTTTCTATCTTTTGTATTCCAGAATGATTTCGACATTATTGCTGCGAGATGCGTGTCATACAACGCATGATGTCTTCTTATCTCTTTAGTCACCAAAGCTGTTTGAGGATTCGCCTACATTGGTAGCCTGACCATTCAGCAATTCTTCTTCTGTATTTTGTTTGAAATAATACTTCATAACCTGATCTACAAATACGCAGGCATTACTGGAACCGTAACCATATGCAATACGTGTCGCAATGGCAATCTGCGGATTATCTGCAGGTGCATATCCAACAAATAATGCATGGTTTGGACGGTTTTCATTTTCCTGTGCCGTACCGGTTTTACCAGCTAATGATACCTGAAGATCCTTAAACTGATCATGCTCTCCGATTGCCATCTCCATACCAGAATGTAATACCTGCCAGGTAGATGCTGACAGATCTGTGATCTGATTATGAACCTGTGGTGTATAAGATTCCAGTGTATTTCCGTCTGAATCTGTCACTTTATTGAGCAATGTCAGGTCATACACAGTTCCATTATTTGCAATAGATGACACATAACGTGCCAGCTGCGCTGTGGTATAGTTGTGATTACTCTGTCCAATCGCAGCATCAATTGGAAATTCTGTTGCAATTTTTGGTGTACCTTCCGGAATCTCTATATTCGTCTTATCTGCCAGACCGAATTCAGTCGCATATTTTGCAATGGCATTCAGTCCTTTCTCCTCCTTGTAGGTATCACCAGTCAGACTCAGACGATATGCTGTCTCGGCAAAGAAATAGTTACAAGAATCACGAATTGCCTGTGAAACAGTAATACTGCCATGGTTACGCGGATATACCCAGCACTTCAGATTCAGTCCCAGACGGTCAAACACACCGGTATCCGTGATTACTGTACCAGGTGAGATTGCACCTTCTGTCAACCCGGCAGAGGCAGTAACCACCTTAAAGGTAGAACCTGGTGCTGTCGTCTGCTGTGTCGCATTATTGTACAGCGGAAGCGATCCGTCCTGCAATAATGCATTATAATAGGCCGAATCCATATTATTAGCCAGACGATTATTATCGTATCCCGGATAGCTGACACATGCCAGTAATTCACCCGTATTCGGATCCATGATCACACAGGAACCGGTACACGGATCCAAAGCCAGCTGTGCCGGTGTGATCTCCATATTCTGAATTTTATTCTTCAAAAACGTATACGCACTGACCGAACCGTTTTTCAGGCTTGCTACAGCAGAATCATCTGCCGCAAGAATTCCCTGTTCGTAAAGGATCTGGCATAACTGACTTCCTGATATCTTATCATTATAAATCAGATATTTGTATACAATCTTGTCGAAAGCATGATTATTTTTCAACTGATCTGTCACATAACTGATCAGCTGTGTGTAAACTTCACTTGTATCTGCATATTTTTCATTCAGATTAAATCCTGTGATATTGATCCAGGAAGCATCTATCGCATGGCGCAGATATTGCTGCACAGATATTTTTCCATCTTTCCAGCTCTGATAAACCGAATCAGAACTGTCTATGGAAGATGCCACAAACACAGATTTATCCTGTAACATTTTAACAACATATGTCACCATCTCCTGCATTTCATCCGACAGATCTTCATAGGCAGTATCGGACTGCAATGCGCCTGCGACATCATTTAAAGCAGTTTCTTTTCTGCCTGAAAATGTCTGATATACCTGTGACTGAACGGTACCATCCGCAGCTGTCTCTATCGCAGATACATCAATAACACTGTTCTCAATCAGTGCATTGTATACTTTATAAATCGGAATATATAATTCTGAACTGTCACTTGTTTTTGCATTAATAATCTTGGAATTTAAAATACCGGCTAATTCCTGTTCCAGCAGATCATAAACAGCCATCTGCAACGTTGCATCGATAGACAAATATACATCTTCACCGGCTGAAGGTTCTTTATAATCTTTTTCTTCCAGAACCTTACCTACGTTATTAACATAAACCGTCTCAGAACCTTTCTTACCCTGCAGCTGCAATTCCATTACCTGCTCAATGCCTGCTTTACCGACCACGTCGCTTCGGCTGTAAGAATCATCCTGATCATGCAGAGCGTCATATTCTGAATCCGATATTTTTCCGGTATAACCCAGAATATGTGAAAAATACTCCGGATGATCATATACACGCTTTGTATCTTCCCGGACTTCAACACCCTGAAGCTCGGACGCGTGTTCCCGGATAATAGCCACTGTCTGATTTGAGACATCTTCTGCAATACCAGTTGCGATATATTTCTGATAGGAACTCAGATACAGTGCATAACGAACTACCATAATCTGATATGCCCGATAGCGGTCATAAGTCTTCGTGTCAACGGCAAACTTATTGATCAGATAATCATATATCTGTTCCGGTGTCGCCGTAGATTCATCATATCCAAGTGTCGCATTAAATTTCAGATCCGCCACTTTCTTTCTGCCATAAATATCACGGCGAAATCCATCCAGCTCTGTTCCATCCACGAGGAATGATAATTCACCTTCCGGACTCATATACAGATCCAGATCATTCACAATGCTGTCCCCGTTTTTTTCAATCATATCGATCAGGGTACTGATTTCAGCATTCAAAAGCTTGGCACGCTCTTTATTATTTGTGTAGGTACCATTATCTTCCAGCGTTACAGTATACGAAAGTTCATTATGTGCAAGAAGTACACCATTACGGTCATAGATATTTCCTCTGGTTCCTTCGATCTCGATCGCTTTTTCAATTTTCATCATGTAATCGTTCAGATAGTCTGCACCTTTAATAATCTGCAAGGAAAAAAGATGCTGCAGTACAAAGGCAAACAGGCAAACGATCACTACCCACACGACAAACAGTCGGGATGTTACAATTTTTACAATCCATTCTTTTATCTTATCAACCAAATTTTGCTGCACTCCTTCGTTCAATTGCTTCCAGTTTCTCATTTATTTTCAGTAAAATGAAATAGAGCAGTACGGCTACGATCATTGTGTATACCAGTTCCGGTAAAATTGTATGCATCAGATAATAACCAAAAGAAAATCTTCCGCGGAACCAGAACAGTGTAAAATAAACAATCAGATTGCTGAAAAAATCACTGACTGCAATCAATCCAAGCGGAAGTTTAATCTCATCCGGGAAAAAGATTCGTTTAAAAAATCCGTTCACATAACCAGTGTACATATAGATCAGTGCATAAAATCCAACAATGCTTCCAAACATCACATCCATCAGCAGTCCGGCAAAGAAACCGACAAACAGCCCTTCTTTTTTTCCGCGCATAAAACCAAAGGATGCAACAACAACAATCAGAAGATTCGGTGAAATGGATGCAATCGATAATGCTTTAAATACCGTACATTGTAAAAGGAAGCAGACAATGATCGTAATTGCCAACACAATTTTCCTTCTCATAGCCTACTCCCCTCCCTGTTCATTTGTCATATCCTTTGTCTGTAATATTACAAACACATCATTCAGATGTTCAAAATCTACGATGGTTGCAATATGTCCGGATTTTGTCAGATTATTGGAATCTGTCTTGATATCCGTAATATATCCGATTGGAATTCCCTCCAGGAACATGTCACTGATATTGGATGTCACAATCTGATCCCCAACTTTTGCCTGATCTTCTTTATCTCTGAGATCATCAAAATCAATCAGACTTGACTCGTTCATTGATTTCAGACTTCCACTGACAATACATAAATCTGATGTTGACAGATTCTTTGCACTGACATTGCTGTTATCATCTATAATAGAACGCACTTTGGCATAATTTGGTCCTACCTGAATGACAATACCAGCCAGACCGCCATCAGCCAGAACATTCATTCCAACGGAAATACCATCATTGCTTCCACGATCGATCAGAAAAACAGAGAACCAGTTTCCTGCATCTTTCCCAATTACATTTGCAGCAACTTTCTCATAATCCGCATAACTCTGATCCATATTATATAATTTTTTTAGATTATCCAGTTTCTCCTGTGCCTCTGTCAGCTGTGCACGAAGGTCCTGATTTTCTTTTTCCAGACTTTTCTTGGTCTGCATATGACCTCGCAAATCAGTCAGTGCGCTGCCAATCTTATTCACACCTCTCTGCATCGGAGTGATTACCGCGCCGGCAGCAGCTGAAAGCGGTCCGGACCCGGAGGCTTTCACACTGCAGCCAATAATGGCAACACATAAGATTGTCATGATAAGCAATACATATTTTGCTGGAAATTTACTTTGTTTCTTTCTCCTCATATCATGCCTCTGTTATTTGAATATTTTTGTACGCATGCTGTAAGCCAGCCGTTTGAATTTATCATTTGTAACCACAAGGCTCAGTCCCCTGACAACGGTCTCATCCGGTTCCTCACAGGTATTTACCTTAATATTAGTAATATCAGTAAACAATTTGTCCATATCTTTGATATTGGAACCGCCACCTGTCAGATAAATGCCGGAATGAATGATATCCTTGGCAAGCTCAGGCGGAGTTTTCTCAAGGATCATCTTGATCGCATTGCAGATAGAGTTCAGATTATCTTTCATTGCTTCATATACCGTCTCAGCAGTAATCTCCATCTCGATCGGTAATCCGCTGACCACATCCAGTCCAACGATGGTATAACTCCCCTCTTCTCCCGGAAGAGCGCTTCCAATATGTTCTTTTAACTGCATGGCGGTCTTCTGACCGATCACAAGATTATAATTCTTTTTGATATAGGAAATAATAGACTCATCCAGGCGGTTTCCACCAAAATGAAGCAGGTCACTTAAAACAAGTCCCCCCAGAGAGATCACAGAGATTTCTGTCGTATCTGCTCCGATATCTACGATCATAATACCAGTTGGTTCGTTTACATCCAGTCCAAGTCCTACTGCGTCTGCAATTGGTTTATCACACAAAAGAACAGACTTCGGTTTCATTTTACTTTTGAAAAACAGATCATAAAATGCTTTTTTCTCAACTTCTGTGATATCAGTCGGAACAGCAATGATAAATTCTGAACCTTTTACGTGACCTTTCACATTTTTCTCAAGCATTTCCTGTACCATAGTCTGCATATTATTATAGTCTGCAATCACACCGCCGATAACCGGGAAAGAAACATTGATTGTCTCCGGTGCTTTCTCATACATTGCATAAGCCTCATTTCCATATGCATACAACTGGTTTTTATTAATTACCGCAATGGTATTTTTTTCTTTGATGATCTTGTTACTGTGTTTGCTGAAAATCTTAATATTGCAGGTTCCAAGATCAATTCCGTATATATTTGCCATTATTCTCTCCCTTTCTCAAACAAAATATCCTGCTCACGGAAGCTAAAGTATCGATGATCCCCGATGATAATATGATCCATAAGTAAAATATCCAGTAATTCACCACTCTTTTGTATCTTTCTGGTAACCTGGATGTCTTCCCGGCTCGGTTCCGGATTGCCACTCGGGTGATTGTGCAGTATTACAATATACACTGCCTGTTCCTGCAATGCAGTACGATAAATATCTCTGGCAGAGATTAATGCTGCATTGCTTGTTCCCACTGTAATCACCTTTTCACCGATCAGCATACTTTTGCTGTCAAACATGGCAAGCATGAGTATTTCTTTGGTTTCATGCCGCATACGCTCCATGTAATAAGATGCAATACTCTCCGGTGACTGCAATACAACCTGCTGTCTGCGCTCTGTACCGGCGATCCGTTTTGCCAGTTCACCAATACACTTTAACTGTACTGCTTTTACATTGCCAATGCCGCGAATCGCTATCAGCTGTTTAATATCCAACTGCAGCAAATTCAATAACCCATTCGGACCTGCATTCAAAATACGATGAGCCAAATCGACACACCGTTCTCCCCTGCTGCCCGTTCGGATAATGACACTGATCAATTCTGCATCTGTCAGTGCATCCGCTCCATACATCAGACATTTTTCATATGGTCTTTCTGTATCCGGTAATTCTTTTACTGTCATATTTTTCTGCATAAGCCTTCCATTTCTACTCTCTCTATGCAGTCGTAGATATCATAGCATAATTTTTTTTTGCTGTATACATGAAAAATACGAACTTTTTTGTAATTCTCTTAAAATTTTATGAAGAAATTTTACAAATCTGCTAAATTTTTAGCAGTAAACTCTTTTGTTACAATTCCGGCATCCACCAGTTTCTGCAGTGCCATCAGAATTCCAAGCTTCGCATGATACCAGGTCAGACCACCCTGGAAATATACTGCATATGGTGGCTTAATCGGTCCGTCGGCACTCAGTTCAATGGACGATCCCTGTACAAATGCTCCGGCTGCCATAATGACCTGGCTGTCATATCCAGGCATATCCCATGGTTCCGGTGTTACATAAGAATCTACCGGTGCCGCTGCCTGAATTCCCTGGCAGAATGCGATCACGCCCTCCGGGCATCCGAATGTCACTGCCTGAATAATGTCATGACGTGATTCTGTGCTGTTTGGAATGACCGGGAAACCAATTTTTTCGAACACATTGGCCGCAAAAATAGCTCCTTTCAATGCTCCGGAAACAACGGTCGGTGCCTGGAACAGTCCCTGATAAAAGCTCTGAATAACTCCGAGAGAAGCTCCTACTTCTTTTCCAAGTCCCGGAGAAGTCAGACGGTACGCAGCATTGTCCACACATTCTTTCTTTCCAACGATATAACCGCCAATCGGAGCCAGTCCACCGCCAAGGTTCTTGATCAGAGAACCAACGATCATATCTGCACCTACTTCCAGCGGTTCCCGCTCTTCCACAAATTCACCATAGCAGTTATCAACCATGCAGATGACATCCGGTTTAATGGATTTAATAAAGGAGATCAGCTCTCTGATTCTCTCCACAGACAATGTCGGACGTGTCTCATAACCTTTGGAACGCTGAATTGTCACCAGTTTTGTTTTCTCATTGATAGCTGCGCGGATTCCCTCAAAGTCAAAATCACGATTATTCAATAAATCAACCTGTCGATACGTGATACCATACTCTGCCAGTGATCCTTTTGACGGACGGATTCCGATTACTTCTTCCAGTGTATCATACGGTTTTCCCACCGGTGAAAGCAGTTCATCTCCCGGACGCAGATTGGACATCAGTGCCAGGGCAAGCGCATGTGTTCCACAGGTGATCTGTGGGCGTACCAGAGCAGCTTCTCCATGAAAACATTCCGCATACACTTCCTCCAGGGTATCACGGCCGATATCGTTGTAACCATAACCGCTGGTTGCCTGAAAACATTCCGCACTGACTCTGCATTTCTGCATTGCATGCACAACCTTTAACTGATTGTATTCTGCTGTTTCATCTATTTTATCAAAACGTTCTTTTAACGTTTTTTCAATTTCATTTCCAAATTCATATACTTCTTTTGAAATACCCATATCCAGGTATTTCTGTCTGATCAGTTCTTCTGTCATAACCATCCTCCAGCTGTAATATTATTCAAAATTTCATCCAGAATTCTGGAATCATCATAATCAAAATCTGGTTTGTTCAGCCAGATGACATCCCGCTCTCGGCGAAACCATGTCAGCTGACGTTTTGCAAAATGTCTCGTATCACGTTTCAGCAGATATACAGCCTCTTCATAGGAAATCTCTCCCTCCAGCCAGGAAAGAATCTCTTTGTAACCGAGACCCTGCATAGATACCATCCCTTTATGGCATCCCTGTGCGCGCAGACGTTTCACCTCGTTCACCAGTCCTGCCTCAAGCATCAGATCTACCCTGCGGTCGATCCGCTCATACAGATGTGACCGTTCATCTGTCAGCACAAAATATCGGAAATCATAAGGTGACTCCTTCGCCCGTTCTTGCTCATTATGCTTTGATATCGGCTCTCCTGTCTTTTCAAAATATTCCAGAGCACGGATCGTTCGTTTTACGTTGTTTGCATGAATCATCTGTGCTGAAACAGGATCAACCTGTTGCAGCATTTCATGCAGATATTTATTTCCATGCTCCGCTGCGAGTTTTTCATAATGCTCCCGCAGCGCCGTATCTTCATCCTGTTCGGTAAAATCAATATCGTACAGCAATGCCTGAATATAAAATCCGGTTCCTCCGGCAATAATCGGGATCTGCCCCTTGGTATAAATCTCTGCCAGGGCTTCCTTTGCCATCTCCTGAAAACGGACTACATGGAATTCATCCTCCGGATTCAATACATCAATCAGATAATGTGGTACTCCCTGCATTTCCTCCGGTGTCACTTTTGCTGAGCCGATATCCATTCCACGATATACCTGCATGGAATCCGCAGAAATTACCGCACCGTTAATCTTTTTTGCCAGCGCAATGGACAGATCCGTTTTACCAACTGCCGTCGGTCCCGTCAGTATTAATAATGGTTGCTTTTTATCTTTATTTCTCATATTCTTATTATTTTCAATCTCGTTTATACAATTCTCTTGAATTTCTTTTCAATCTCATATTTTGTCATGGACACAATAACCGGTCTGCCATGTGGACAGAAATACGGATTTTCCAGTGTCAGCAGTTCATCAATCAGATGTTCGATCTCTGCCCTGGAAAGTTTCTGGTTTCCTTTGACAGCAGCTTTACAGGACATGCTGGCAATTTTTTCCACCACAAGCTCCGGTGCATCTTTTTCTGACATATTTCCTAGGCTGTCCATCAGTTCCAGTAACAGACTTTGTCCATTTAATCCATACAGATTACCAGGAACTGCATTGACGGTATATTCTTTTCCACCAAAATGTTCAATCTCATATCCCAGTTTTTCAAATTCCGGCAAAAATTTTTTCAGTAAAATCTCTTCCTGCATCGTCAATGATAAAATGATCGGCGGACTGATCATCTGAGATGTAAATTCTTTCTCATGATAAGCTTTCATGGTATGCTCAAATAATACTTTTTCATGCGCAGCATGCTGATCAATCATATAAAACTGGTCCTGGAACTCTACCAGCCAGTAGGTATCAAAAAGCTGTCCGATAATCCGGTGCTGCGGTCTGGCCTGTCTGGAGAGCAGTTTCAATTCTTCCTGTCTGTCCAATCCCTTTTGCTTACCAGAAGTATCATCTGACATGTCCAGCCCTTCAGAATCCTGCTGCATTTTCTCCTCTGCCACTTCAAACAGATTCTGCTGTACCGCTTTTGACATCATCAAATCAGGCTGCTGTGAGTCTGCCCCCTCATTCTGAAGCGCCACTCTTTCTGCAATATTCTGTTCTGATTGCGATAAATCTGTTCCCATCGGTTCTAACGGCACAGTTTCTGCAACGTTTCGCTTTAACTGCGTCGAATCCGTTCCGGACAATTTCTGATCTGTCAATTCCGGATTTGCAATTTTTTCGGAAGGGATATCAGATTTCGAGCTATCCTGTATACTTCCATTGACTGTCGATGCAACCTGCGCATCCTTATTAACACGATTCTCAGCTGCTATCATTCCCTCCGTTTTCGGCATCGCATCAAAGCCAACCTTTTCCCTAAGTATAGATGCCGCTCCGGCTTCCGATTCATTCTTAGCAAATGTATCAGACTGCTTGCGGTCCGGATATTTCCGTTCATAAGGACTGTCTTTGGCAACAGCTGCCCGGAGCCGTTCCAGACGTTTTGTCTCAAAAGGCTCCGGTGCTGTATCTTTCGAAACTGCCGTCTGCTTTGCTACCGTTTTTTCCTCATGTACACTAACCTTTGGTATCAGTTCACTTTCCCGCAGTCTGGAAGAAATCAATGCTACAAGCTGCTGATACAGAGTTTCCCCATTGGAAAAACGCATCTCCATTTTATTCGGATGTACGTTGACATCCACCAGTGTTCCATCCAGGGAAATCGTCAACACCGTAAACGGATACTTGTGCTGCATCATAAACCCGCGATATCCGTCTTCCAGGGATTTGGCGATCAGGCTGCTTTTGATATAACGTCCATTAATAAAATAACTCTCAAAATTTCGGTTTCCCCGGGCAATGATCGGTTTGCCGATATACCCCGCAACCGTAAAACCATCGTATTCCCCATGTATATCCAGCAAATTTGCCGCTATGTCACGTCCGTAAATATGATAGATAATATCTTTTAACTGCCCATTTCCGGATGTATGCAGACGAATCTGTCCGTTATTGATAAATTTGAAAGAAACATCTGGGTGAGACAAAGCCATTCGTTCCATCAGATCATTGACGTATCCCGCTTCCGTCTGGGCTGACTTTAGAAATTTCCGGCGCACCGGTGTATTATAAAACAGATTTTTCACCAGGAATGTGGTTCCGTTTGGTGCACCAATCTCTTCCAGTGAAATTTCCTTTCCACCTTCAATGAGATACCTGCTTCCGGTAAACTGTTCCTGGGTTTTTGTAATCAGTTCCACCTGAGCGACTGCTGCAATACTGGATAATGCCTCGCCACGAAATCCGAGAGATGAGATTCGGACGAGATCTTCTACTTTGCGCAGTTTACTGGTAGAATGCCGGTAAAAAGCGATTGGAATCTGAGCTGCCTCAATCCCGCAGCCGTTATCTGTGATACGGATGAGAGATGTTCCGCCATCCTTGATTTCTACCGTGATGGCAGATGCTTTTGCATCAATAGCATTTTCCACCAGTTCTTTCACAACAGAAGAAGGGCGCTCTACCACTTCTCCTGCCGCAATTTTATCTATTGTTTGTTCGTCTAATACTTCTATCTGTGGCATCTGAATCTCCTACCAGCGATTTTTTATCTTATTCTGGATTTCATACAATTTGTTCATTGCTTCAAACGGCGTCATATTCGTCAGGTCAATTTTCCGTATCTCTTCGATAATATCATCATCTTTTACTGTATCAAACAGTGACATCTGTGCCAGATCCACATCATCTGGCTGCTTCTGTTTTGCTTTGTGATGGGCTGGTATATCCGGCAGATTTGC
>CABRZK010000040.1 GCA_902475415.1 uncultured Eubacterium sp. | reverse complement strand
AGCAGGGGCGCCTCTTCGGCCTCTTGAGTATTTCTCCGCAGTAATAAAAAAAATATTCAATTGCATCTTAACGCATTTCTTTGTCAGACGCGTATCTCATTGTATCAAAGAAAATTTAAAATGTCAAGCAAATTTATCCAAGTTTTTTCTTTTTTTTTATTTCCTTTAAACCACCATTTTTCAATATATTTTATGATATGATACTATAAGCACTTAGCGAGATGTTTTGGCGGATTGCAGGAGTGCATCGCATCGCACGCAGCAATCCAGATTAGGATTCAGAAAGGAGTTTTTTTATGAATTTAAAATATATGATCCTGGGAGCCGGCGGTACTGGTGGAATTCTTGGCTCTGCTCTTACAAAAGCTGGAAAGGATGTTACATTCATTGCCCGTGGTTCCAACCTTGACGCTATGCGTAATAACGGTCTCATCATTCGTCATCTCTGGGATCAGACGGAAGAACATCTTGAGGTTCGTGCATTATCCATGGAAGAATCCTGTGCTCTTTCCCTGGCTCCGGAGGTTATCTTTATATGCGTAAAAGAATATTCCCTTGATTCCGTCCTTCCTTTTATCCGACAGACCGCTGGTCCCCGCACAATTATTATTCCCATCTTAAATATATATGGAACCGGTGCCAGGGTGCAGAAAGAATTACCGGATTGTACCGTTCTGGATGGATGCATCTATGTTTCTGCATCCTTAGAACATCCCGGTGTTCTGGTTCAGCACGGTCCTATCTTAAGGGTTGTCTTCGGTCCCAGGGATCCTTCCTATATTTCTCCGATTTTATCAGCCATTCAATCGGATCTTTGCGAAAGCGGTATCGATGGAGTTTTATCCACCCATATCCAAAGGGATGCTTTGGAGAAATTTTCCTATGTCTCCCCTATCGGAGCTTCCGGAGTCTACCTTCATGCCGTGGCCGGAGATTTTCAAAAGGAAGGACCTGCCCGTGAATTATTTAAATCCATGATTCGTGAAATCAGCGCTCTGGCTGCTGCCATGGGATATCCCTTTGAAAAAGACTATGTAAAAATAAATCTGGAGATTCTTTCCAACTTATCTGCCGATGCCACCACTTCCATGCAGCGTGACATAATGGAAGGAAAACCATCGGAACTGGACGGACTTGTCATGGAGCCCCTCCGACTTGCAAAAAAATATTCTGTCTCTATGCCCTGTTATGAGGAGGTAGCAAACGTATTATGTTCATTGGAATTTTAGTTGGTAAAATTGCGGCATTATTTATCGTCATGTTTTTAGGCTTTGTTTTGGTAAAGACTGGCATTTGCCGCTCAGATGACAGCCGCATTCTTTCACGCCTGTCTGTCTATATCGTAGTCCCCTGTTCGATTTTATCTGCTTTTCAGGTCAGCTGCAGCCCTTCCATCCTAAAGGGGCTTCTTTTGGCGGTGGCTGCTGCTGTATTGATCCATCTCATCCTGATTGTCCTTTTTTACTTTATAGGACCTCTTCTTCATCTTAACGGAGTCGAAAAAGCCTCTATCATCTACTCGAATGCAGGAAATCTTGTTATACCGCTTGTTTCCTCTATTCTAGGACCAGACTGGGTTATTTATTCCAGCGCCTACGTCTCTGTACAGCTTTTTCTTCTCTGGAGTCATGGCAAAATGATGATCTGTGAAGAAAAGAAGCCTGATTTTAAAAAAATCATAACAAATACAAATATGATTGCCATTTTATTCGGTATTTTTCTATTTTTGGCACAGATTTCACTTCCCGATCCAGTGGACAGCGCTGTCCACTCCCTGGGAAGCATGATTGGTCCTTTGGCCATGCTGATCTCAGGAATGCTGATTGCCGGAACCACGCCCCAGGAAATTCTGGCTTTTCCCCATATTGGACTTGTCACGATTCTGCGACTCATCGGTGTACCGCTTTTGACAATTTTACTTCTTAAATTCAGCGGCCTCGCTTCTTTTGCTGAGAATGGTTCACAAATTCTGCTTGTCACCCTGTTAGCCACAATCACCCCATCCGCCTCCACAATCACGCAGATGGCCCAGGTATATGGAAAAGATGCTCGCTATGCTGGTGCCATTAACGTAATTACCACTCTGCTTTGTATGATAACCATGCCAATCATGGTTTATCTCTATCAATTATAACTTTATTCTTCACGACAAAAGAGAGGTTATTTGCAAAACAGCCAATAACCTCTCTTCATAAAACTCAAAAATGCATCTGCATTCTTGCTGCGGGATGGGAGTCATCCCACATCTGATATCTTATTATCCTATCTCTGATATTCCTTTACTGCGGTCTCGTAAAGATTGTTTCCTTCGGAATCAATTACCACAATCATAGGCATATTTTCTACCGTCAATTTTCGGATCGCCTCTGTTCCCAGATCATCGTATGCAATCACTTCCGATTCCTTAATGCACTTTGAAAGAATTGCTCCGGCTCCGCCCACTGCCGCAAAATAAACGGCACCATTGCGAACGATGGCATCGATGACTGCCTGGCTTCTCTTTCCTTTTCCGATCATGGCTCCCATGCCGAGATCCAGAAGTCTCGGAGTATATTTATCCATACGGCTGGCTGTGGTCGGACCTGCAGAACCAATCGGACGGCCCTCTCTGGCCGGTGACGGTCCCATATAATAAATTACATTATCTTTCAGATCAAGTGGAAGTTCTCTTCCTTCATCCAGCGTCTCTATCATGCGCTTATGAGCTGCATCACGTGCCGTATAGATGGTTCCGCTTATATATACATAATCACCTGCATGCAGGCTTTTTAATGTCTCCCTGTCAATTGGAGCTGTGATTGTTCTATCCATATTTTCCTCCAAATCTATCTTATGTACTCTCGGTATCTTTTTGTGCAGGAAAAACTCCGAGAGTACATTCTTTATACTATCAAATGATGTTTGGGTCACAAGAGATTTTTCCCCTTTTGATACCGGATTGCTATGTGCTTCGCACTTCCGCAATCCTAAAAATATTCATCAAATCACTCTGTGCGCATGACGATTTACATGACAGCAGATATTGATGCCTACCGGCAGCCCTGCAATATGGGTCGGGTAGGTTTCAATATTGACAGCCAGGGCGGTTGTCCGTCCGCCTAATCCGCCAGGACCGATCCCAAGGTTATTGATCTTTTCAAGCATTTCTTTTTCCAGATCACGCACATACTCAACCGGTGATTCCTCTTCCAGATTTCTGGTCAGCGCGTGCTTCGCCATCTCTGCACACTTTTCAAAGGTTCCACCGATTCCAACGCCTACTACCATCGGAGGACAGGCATTCGGTCCCGCATCCCGCACCGCTGTCAGAATAGTATCCTTGACTCCTTCAATTCCATCTGCCGGTTTCAGCATGAACACACGGCTCATATTTTCACTTCCAAATCCCTTCGGAGCCACCGTGATCTCTACCTGCTCACCCTCTACGATCTCATAATGAATGATAGCCGGTGTATTATCCTTCGTATTCTCACGGTAAATCGGATCCTTAACCACGGATTTACGGAGATATCCGTCTACATATCCCTGGCGCACGCCCTCATTGATAGCATCAGTCAGAGAACCGCCGATCAGATGTACATCCTGTCCTACCTTGATAAACACAACTGCCATTCCGGTATCCTGGCAGATCGGAATCATCTCCTCACCAGCGATACATAAGTTTTCTTCCAGCTGGCCTAAAATCTGACGTCCCAATGGAGATTCTTCACTCGCTGCCGCCTCATCAAACACCTTTTTCATATCCGGTGACAGAAAATGGTTGGCCTCAATGCACATTTCTTTGATATTCTGTGTAATGGTTTCAACATTGATTCTTCTCATTTGAAAACTACCCTTCTTCCATGAAATTTTTATCTGCCCCTGCTGACAGAACCGCATCTCTTAATCATTAATGACTCTTATATCATCATAATAGAAATTAAATAATCTTGCAATCATTTCTGAATAGATGTAATAAAAATACCCCCTGAATAGATTTTGATCTCATGCGCAGTGATTCTGATAGGAATATGCCAGCTTTGCTGACCAGAATCACGCGCCAAGTCTCACGGACGTTCTACTTATCTATTCAGGAGGTATTATATTGTTACAGTTCAGCCATGACATCTTCTTGTTTCCATATTCATTCAAACCAGCGCATGGCTAAACTGTAACATCATATTATCTTGAAATTTCTCTTGTTACGTGTTTTAACCACTCTTTTTCTTCGTCATTCATATACGGAGAAATGGTTTCGTATACGTCTTTATGGTATGTATTTAAGCGCTCGATATCCGCGTCATCCATGAAACGTGTATCCAGTGCCTCTAAGTCAATCGGCGCCTTGGTCAGGAATTCGAACTTCAGGAACTGTCCGTACTCATTTTTCTCATCCTCGACACATAAGATCAGGTTCTCTGTTCTGGTTCCGAAATCGCCAGCAAAGTACAGACCCGGCTCATCGGAGCAGATCATGCCCGGCTCAATCACAGCACTGTCCTGACGCTCCGGAACAACCTTCCAGCGCAGTCCGTTCGGTCTCTCATGTACGTTAGAAAGATATCCAACACCATGTCCGGTACCATGTGCAAAATCAAGACCACGTTTCCAGAATGCTTCACGGATGGTGTAGTCTAAGTTGATTCCCCGGCAGCCGTGAAGGAACTTCATGGTTGATACCTTCAGCATAGCGGCTGCTACGATTGTGTAGTACTCTTTTTCCTTCTCGGTCAGAGGTCCTAATGCATAGGTTCTTGTGATATCAGTAGTTCCCTCTAAATACTGTCCGCCGGAATCTACCAGCAGAAGACCTTCCGGTTTTAATTTCTTGCATACCTCATCGCTTGGATGATAATGGCACATTGCTGCATTTTCCTTGTAAGCGGCAATGGTTACGAAACTTGGCTCGATATAGTTGCCCTGCTCTGCTCGAAGTTCTTCAATTTTATGAGCCGCTGTCATCTCTGTCATATCGCAGGTTCCGATGGTATGCTTCAGCCAGTACATAAACTTGGTAACAGCAATGCCATCTTTTAAATGGGCCCTACGCATATTTTCGCTCTCGGTCGCATTCTTAACAGCCTTCATGGTCGCACAAGGATTCATCTCGTCTATAATACGGCAGGAAGCATCAATGCTCTCGCATACAGCAAAGCTTGCTTTCTTGCGTTCCAGAAGAATCTTCTCATTCTTCAGGGCTGCCACATCCTGTAAGAATTCCGCATACTCTTTTACCTGAACCTTTGCCTCAGCTAAAGCCGCACAAACCTCTTTTCCCATCTTAGTATCTTCTTTGATAGCTTCTTTCTGTACGTATAAATAGGCTTCATCCTGTGTAATAAGTGCATAGGACAGAAATACCGGGTTATTTACAATATCGTTTCCACGAAGGTTGAATAACCATGCGATTTCATCCAGAGCCGTCATCAGATGAATCTGTGCTTTATTTTTCTTCATGGCATCACGAAGATCTGAAAGTTTCTCTACGGTACTCTTTCCGGCATATTTTACATCCAGGCTCCAGATAGGCTCGCAGGACATAGCCGGACGGGAAGTCCAGATCTCACCTACCAGATCCTTACTGCAGTTGATTGTTACATTTTTTTCCTGCAGTAAGTTCTGAAGACCATACCCCAGCTCAGAGTTTACAACCCGGCCGTCAAATCCAAGGCATCCATCAACCGGAAGCTCCTCCTCTAAAAATTCGTCCAGAGTCGGGAATTCAGGTTCACCCATGCGGTATAATTTGATCTCACTGCCTGAAAGCTGCTCTTCTGCCTGTACAAAGTATCTTCCGTCTGTCCAGAGTCCGGCTTTGTCCATAGTGATAACAGCCGTTCCAGCTGTTCCGTTGAAACCGGTCAGGAAGTGACGGCATTTAAAGAATTCACCTACATACTCAGATTCATGAAAATCCGCAGTCGGAACCAGGTATGCATCGATTCCCAGTTCTTTCATGCGATCTCTTAATTGTCCAATTTTTATATTTGTCTGGTTCATTATTTCCTCCTTCATACGATTTTTTTGAAAAAATATGTCTCCTGGAATGTCTATGCATTCCGCATAAAACATTCCCAGAGTACATCTTAATTCTAGTTATTTAAATTATCGTAACGATTCAACCCCATTAGCCAAGAAACATTCCAACACCCGGTCCTAACGGAAGGTTAAGTACGATCCATAATACTAACAGGATACTCCATCCAATCAGGAAGCAGATACTGTACGGAAGCATGGTGGAAACCAGAGTTCCGATACCAGCCTCTTTATCATATTTCTTCATGAATACGATAATCATTGCGAAATAGGACATCATCGGAGTGATAACGTTTGTACAGGAGTCACCGATACGGTAAGCAACCTGAGCGAACTCCGGTGTGTAACCTAACAGCATGAACATCGGTACGAATACCGGCGCGATCAGAGCCCATTTTGCAGATGCAGAACCCATGAACAGGTTGATGAATGCTGCAAAAAGAACGAATAAGATCATGGTCGGGATAGTTCCGATACCGGAGTTTCTAAAGAACTCAGCTCCCTTTAATGCAAGGATCGTTCCTAATTTGGTATAACCAAAGAAGTTAATAAACTGTGCTGCCACAAAGGTCAGAGCGATGTAGGAGCTCATGGTTCCCATGGCACGTCCCATTGCGTTGCAGACATCCTTCTCTCCGTGATATACACCAGTCATATGACCATATACAACAGACGGTACGAAGAAAAGTACAGTGATAATTGGGATGATGCCCTCCATGAACGGGGAGTTTCCTAACAGTGTTCCGTCCTCAGCTCTCATAACAGAGTTAGCCGGGAGACAGAAAGCTACCAGAACCAGAATCATAACCAGTAAGGTTAAACCAGCTACTTTCAGAGCTTTTCTTTCCTGGTCGTTTAATTTATACTCAGAGCTTGTTTCATTCTCTTCCCCATTGCCGTGATACTCACCAAAACGCGGTGCAACGACTTTCTCAGTGATGATAGTACCTAAGATTGTGATCAGGAAGGTAGACACCATCATGAAGTACCAGTTTCCGGTCGGCTCAACTACATAAGTCGGGTCTACCATCTTTACAGCCTCGTTGGTAATACCGCAAAGAAGCGGATCCAGAGTACCGATTAATAAGTTTGCAGAGAAACCACCGGATACACCTGCAAATGCTGCAGCCATACCAACTACCGGATGACGATTGTATGCCATGAACATCAGTGCTGCAATCGGAATCAGAACGATGTATCCAACTGCATCGGCCAGGTTGGACATAACGCCTAAGAATACGATCATCGGAGTGATTAACTTAGCCGGAGTAACCTCTACAGCAGACTTTAATGCGCCTCCGATTAAACCACTGTCCTCCAGAAGTCCGATACCAAACATAGCTACCAGGACAACTCCCAAAGGAGCGAATCCTGTAAAGTTAGTGATTGCATGTGTCAGCATGTACACAAGCCCCTCACCATTCAAAAGGCTGACAGCCTGAACCGTCTGAGTCTCTACGACTCCCTTAGAACGGTTAACCAGTTCACCTGTTGCCGAAACTCCAGCCATCTCACAGACAGCAGAAAGAACGATAACAAAGAGAACTAAAATTGCAAAAATAGAAATCGGATGCGGAAGTTTATTTCCGACTTTCTCAATTCCGTTCAGCCAGCGGTTTAATAACGAAGGCTTATCTTTTGCTTGTTCGTTTGCTTTTCCCATTTTTTCCTCCATTCCCAACTTATACGTATAAGTTAATTTTATGTTGTTAGAATATCACAAAAGGATCGGCATTTCAATTATTTTTTTTAGTAATATTAAATTATTGTGTATTTTAGTGAATTTCTATAGACATTTTTAGAGAAATTTAATAAACTGTAAAAGTGTTATAAGGAGTCTACAAAATTATGAAAAAAAATGTTACTGCAAAAGACATCGCAAAACTCTGCGGAGTCTCTCAGGCGACTGTATCTTATGTGATCAATAATCGCCAGAATCAGAAGATCAGTGAGGAAACCAGACGCAAGGTTTTAGAGGCTGTTGAAACACTTCACTACTATCCCAATGCCTCTGCCAAAAGCATGCGGACCAAAAACTGCACATCCATCGGAATTGTATGTGCAAAAGATTACAGCCGCCAGGCTTTCTTAAATGCTTTTACCGGAATCAGCCAGTACCTGTCCCAGATCGACTATACCATCACGATTTTCAATGAAATGGATGATATAGATTCTTCTCCGGATTATGTCAAAAGCTATTATTCCAACGTGATCGATGGACTCATTTTTATTTCCAACGATGATCACGCTGCTTTTACAAAACCGGCCGATGAAAATCATATTCCTTATGTGGTTATCTGTATGGACGGGGTTTTCTCAAAAAAAACACCGTTCCCCCATGCATTTGAATATGCCCTGCAGGAATGTGCCTCCTTCTGTCTGGAAAAGGGAATCCGCGAAGTGCGGTATTTTTCCATCAGCAATGACGGTCTTTTAGTTAATAATAAATATCCGCTTTTTGAATCCCTGCTTCGCCGGACGGCACCGAACTGCCATCTGGAGCACGTGATCTGCCCTATCAAGGATCGTGATCTGATTCATTTGCAGCAATTTTTAGCTAAATACATGGAAAACCGCAGTTTTGATCTTGCCATTTCTCAAAACTACGACATTGGACTGCTGCTGCAGCGTGAAATATTAAAAACAGGCTTTTCCATCCCTCAGAGAATTCGCCATATCTTCCTGAACGAGGTGAATTTCTATGAAATGGACTATCCTTCTATCAGCGGCATTGATATTCCCTACGATCAAATGGGCGAGTATGCTGCCAAACTTCTTCTTGCTATGATCGAAAACCGTGAATCTGAATTTACCTACCAGGAATTCAAGTGCCGACTCATTCAGAGAGAAACGACGCTGTGACGCTGTTAAAATACTGCGCCTTATAAAGATCAAAAAGAGAACACCCGCTAATTCCAGTTTATGAATTGCCGGATGTTCTCTTTTTTATGATTTTCTTTTCAAAGATCAAGGATATCTGATCTTTTTTACTTTTTATTCGTTACAGTTCAGCCATGACATCTTCCGTATTCTCAGATTCGCTTTCTTCTCCGTCCTGCTCCTCCAGAAGTTCGTCTTCTTCATCCTCATCCTTGTCGCTCTCCCGCACCTTGGCGATGCTTGCAACTGCTATGCCGGATTCAGCATCAATACTCATCAGCTTCACACCGGAGGTATTGCGTCCG
Organism: uncultured Eubacterium sp.; assembly: GCA_902475415.1. Classification (GTDB taxonomy): domain Bacteria; phylum Bacillota; class Clostridia; order Lachnospirales; family Lachnospiraceae; genus Eubacterium_I. The sequence continues at coordinate 3,945 of CABRZK010000040.1, read as the reverse complement.
ATAATCGAGATGTCGCTGACTGCCATCTTGATGATGATGCCTTCATTGGTAATCAGCATGATCTTGCGCTCATTATCTACCAGCTTTGCACCCACCAAATCACCGGTTTTGTCGATGATCTTATAGCAGCGCACGCCCTTGCCGCCTCGGTTCTGGGCTGTAAATTCATCAATCGGAGTGCGTTTTCCATAACCATTTTCCGATACTACCAGCAGGCATTCTCCCTGGCTGGCCATCTGCATACCGATGACTTCATCGCCTTCATCAAACTTCATGCCGATAACCCCCATGGAAACACGACCTGTCACGCGGACATCGGTCTCATGGAATCGGATACACATACCTTTCTTTGTGATCAGGAAAATATCTTCGGTATTATCGGTAGCCTTAACTTCGATCAATTCATCGTCATCACGAAGTACAATCGCCTGAAGACCGTTCTTGCGGACATTGCTGTATTCCTTCATCGGAGTCTTCTTAACCATACCATTGCGGGTTGCCATGAAGAGATATTTCTCATCATCGATCTCCTTCATAGGAACGATGGATGTGATCTTCTCGCCTGGCATCAGCGGAAGCAGATTCACGATGGCAGTACCTCTGGCAGTGCGTCCTGCCTCCGGAATCTCGTATCCCTTCAGACGGTATACGCGTCCCTTGTTGGTAAAGAACATCACATAATGATGGGTTGTGGTCATCAGCAGATCTTCGATATAATCTTCCTCAATAGTCTGCATGCCCTTGATTCCCTTGCCTCCGCGGTTCTGGCTCTTGAAATTATCGCTGGACATTCTCTTAATATAGCCAAAATTGGTCATGGTCACAACGATATCGTCATCCGGGATCAAATCCTCCGCAGACATATCGTATTCATCATATCCGATGGCGGTACGGCGGTCATCTCCGTATTTATCAGCGATGAGGGAGATCTCCTCCTTGATAACACACAGAAGTTTCTTCTCATCTGCCAGAATCGCTTTCAACTCTGCAATCTTTGCCTCCAGCTCTTTGTATTCATTTTCCAGTTTCTCGCGTTCCAAACCGGTCAGAGCACGCAGACGCATATCTACGATGGCCTGTGCCTGTGCATCCGAAAGATCAAAACGCTCCATTAACTGAGCTTTCGCCGCCTGAACATTGGCAGAACCGCGGATGATCTTAATAACCTCATCGATATGATCCAGTGCCTTTAAAAGACCTTCCAAAATATGGGCTCTCTCTTCTGCCTTGTTCAGATCATATTTGGTTCTTCTGGTTACCACATCCTCCTGGTGCTTTAAGTAATATTCCAGGATCTGCTGCAGATTTAAGATACGCGGCTCATTATTAACCAGCGCCAGCATAATCACACCAAAGGTGTCCTGCAGCTGTGTATGCTTCAGCAGACGGTTCATGATGACATTGGCATTCACATCACGGCGCAGTTCAATGCAGATCCGAAGTCCCTCACGGTTGGATTCATCACGCAGATCCGTGATTCCATCAAGCTTTTTATCCTTTACAAGCTCTGCGATCTTTTCGATCAAACGAGCCTTATTCACTGCATAAGGAAGCTCTGTCACGATGATACGGCTCTTGCCATTTGCCATGGCCTCGATATTGTATACAGCCCGTACACGGATCTTGCCGCGTCCGGTTCTGTACGCTTCTTCGATGCCTGCTTTTCCAAGGATGGTTGCTCCTGTCGGGAAATCAGGTCCCTTTACGATCTCCATCAGTTCTTCGATGGTAGTCGGGCGGTCTTCCTCCACCCGGTTGTCTATGATCTTGACAACGGCAGCAATCACCTCACGCAGGTTGTGAGGCGGAATATTCGTTGCCATACCAACGGCGATACCGGTGCCGCCATTTACCAGAATATTGGGAAAACGAGCCGGAAGAACCGTCGGTTCTTTCTCAGTCTCATCAAAGTTCGGCATGAAATCAACGGTATTCTTGCCAATATCCGCCAGCATCTCCATGGAAATACGGCTCAGTCTTGCCTCGGTGTATCGCATCGCTGCGGCGCCGTCGCCGTCCATGGAACCGAAGTTTCCATGTCCATCTACAAGCGGGTAACGGGTAGCCCATTTCTGAGCCATATTTACCAACGCACCATAGATTGAACTGTCACCATGTGGGTGGTATTTACCCATTGTATCACCGACGATACGGGCTGACTTACGGTGGGGCTTATCCGGTCCATTATTCAGCTCAACCATCGAATAAAGCACTCGTCTCTGCACCGGTTTCAAGCCATCCCGCACATCCGGAAGTGCACGGGCAGCAATAACGCTCATCGCATAATCGATGTAAGACGTTTCCATTGTCTTTTTCAGATCAATGTCATGAATTTTGTCAAATATATTTGGTTCCATCTATACTCCTTTCGTCCTCAAAAGGATTTAAGTGACTTAAATTTAATTAAATATCCAGGTTCTTTACGTACTTCGCATTTGCCTCGATAAACTCACGGCGCGGCTCAACCTGATCCCCCATCAGGGTAGCAAATGTCAGATCAACCTCCGAAGCAGTCTCACTGTCGATCTGGACACGGAGAAGAATTCGGCGCTCCGGATCCATGGTAGTCTCCCAAAGCTGTTCCGCGTCCATCTCACCCAGACCTTTATAACGCTGGATCTTATTGTTGTTGTCACGGCCAATCTCAGTCAGAATCGAATTCAGCTCATCATCGCTGTATGCATACCAGACACGCTTATTCTTCTCGATCTTATAAAGCGGCGGCTGTGCCAGATATACATGTCCTTCCCGGATCAAATCCGGCATAAAACGATACAGGAACGTCAGAAGCAGGGTACTGATATGTGCACCATCCACATCGGCATCGGTCATGATAATGATCTTGTTGTAACGAAGTTTTGAAATATCAAAATCTTCATGAATACCGGTACCAAATGCCGTGATCATCGCACGGATCTCCGCATTGCCGTAAATTCGATCCAGTCTTGCTTTTTCTACGTTTAAGATCTTGCCTCGAAGAGGCAGAATAGCCTGATTGGATTTATTTCTAGCCTCTTTCGCAGAACCACCCGCGGAATCTCCCTCTACGATGTAGATCTCGCAGTTTTCCGGATTCTTGTCGGAACAATCGGCTAATTTTCCTGGAAGCGCCATGCCGTCAAGCGCTGATTTACGTCTCGTCATCTCGCGCGCCTTGCGGGCTGCGTCGCGGGCTCTCTTGGCAAGAATTGATTTCTCACAGATGATCTTGGCAACCGTTGGATTCTGCTCCAGGAAATATGTCAGCTGCTCGCTCACGATCGCATCGACCGCCGCGCGGGCCTCGCTGTTGCCGAGTTTCTGCTTCGTCTGTCCCTCAAACTGCGGCTCCTCGATCTTAACGCTGATGATCGCTGTAAGGCCCTCGCGGATATCCTCACCGCTGAGTGCCGGCTCATTTTCCTTCAGAAGCTTATTTTTCTTCGCATAGTCATTAAAAGTCTTCGTCAGAGCACTCTTAAAGCCGGCCAGATGGGTACCGCCCTCCGGTGTGTTGATATTATTGACGAAGGTGTAGATATTTTCCGTGTAGGAATCGTTATGCTGCATCGCCACCTCGACAAATACCTTGTCCTTGATGCCCTCGCAGTAGATAACCGGTTCATAGAGCTTCTCATTGCTCCGGTTCAAGTAGGTGACAAATTCCTTGATACCGCCCTCATAGTGAAAGGTCTTCTCATGCTTCACTTCTCTGTCATCCCGCAGGGTGATCTTTAAGTTTTTCGTCAGGAATGCCGTCTCACGCAGGCGTACTTTTAACGTATCATAGTCGTAGACCGTTTCCTCGAAAATCTCCTTATCTGGCAGGAATACAACCCGTGTGCCGTGCTTATCCGGAGCACATTCACCGACTACTTTCAGCGGATACATGGTTTTACCGCGCTCATAGCGCTGCTTATATACCTTTCCATCCCGGCAGATCTCAACCTCCAGCCACTCGGAAAG
>CABRZK010000039.1 GCA_902475415.1 uncultured Eubacterium sp. | reverse complement strand
ATCGTTGGCGAACTTGTTGGTGATGAAATTACAGATGAGGCATTGGTCGAACTCTCCATGAAGGGTAATCACAAAGAGGAGGAAGCATAGACATGAATACAAAGAAAAAATCTGTTCCTGCTTTCGTCAGAAAACCGGAGTTCATTACAATCATAATTTTAATCGTTATGATCATTGTTGTAGCAGCACTGCAGGGAAATTTCTTTGCACCGTCTTCTCTTCAGAATATGATCATTTCCTGGACACCGATTATTCTTCTTACAATCGGACAGGCAGTTGTAATTATTTCGGGCGGTCTGGATATGTCAAGTGGTAATGCAATGGCATTTATGCTTTGTATTCTTGCCGGTATTATGAAATCAGCAACTCCTGGAAGTGGTGCGATCGCATTATTGGTATGTTGTCTGGCCATGGTTGGTATCGGACTTTTAAATGGTGTATCCGTAGCATACTTTAAGCTTCCACCAATTATTGCGACATTTGCAACATCCTATATTTATCTTGGAGCAGCATTGTTTATCATGCCATCTCCGGGCGGCGGATGTGCAAACTGGATGCGTGTATTCTACAAATTCAGCTCTGTAGATAATATGCCGGCAGCACTCAAATCTTTTGGTGATAAGATTCCGACCGGAGTATTAATGATCGTAGGTGTGATTGTATTGTGGTATATCATCAGCAGAAAGAAATTAGGTCGTTATATTTCCGCAGTTGGTTCTGATCGTAATATTGCATATGACAGTGGTGTAAAAACAGTTAAAGTTCAGATTATGGCATATTTGTTTGATGCATTCTGCTGTATGCTGGCAGCATTATTCCTGGTTGGACAGAACCAGTCAGGTAGTGCCCGTCTTGGAGATGCTTTAACTCTGAAGAGTATCGCATCTGCAATTGTCGGAGGTGTTTCACTGGCAGGTGGTACAGGAAATGTATATGTAGCAATCGGTGGAGCAGCAATTATCAGTCTTGTATCCAAACTGATTTCTTTCTCCGGCATCAATAGTGATTATCAGACACTGGTAAGTGGATTGATTCTGTTGGTAGCAGTATCCAGTTCCGCAATTATCAGACTGGTAAAAATGCTTACTTCAAAGGAGGGCAAAAAGGATGAATAATATGGCAGCAGAAAATGGCTCAAAATCATTTGTTAAGAAAAATTCAAGCCTGATCCTTTGTATCATCCTAATTATTATCCTGTTTGTTATCGGAAATGCGATTACCGGTGGGCAGTTCGCTTCTGTTGGTTCAACTGTTAAGTTTGCAGCTTTGATCGCAATCTTCGGTCTTGGTCAGATGTTAATCATTTGTACAGGTGGTGACATTGATCTGTCCGTTGGTTATACAGCGACACTGGTATCCTGTGTAACAGCAGGTATGATGGACGGTTCCAACATGAATATCTGGAAAGCAATTTTATTTGCACTGATGGTTGGCGTCATTGTTGGTCTGGTAAATGGTTTTATGACTATTTACGCAAGAATTCCTTCACTGGTAGTAACGCTGGCAATGTCACAGATCCTTCAGGGTATTGTAGATATTTATTCAGCCGGTGCAAGTATCGGTGGTGAACCAAGTCCGTTTTTGAAATGGCTTGCAGGTCAGCAGACTGGTCCGATTCCAAATATTGGTTTCCTGTTAATTATTATGACAGTAGTTGTAATGTGGCTTCTGTATAAAACAAAGTTATCCAGTTTATATGTGGCAACCGGAGCGAATCCAAGAACAGCACATTTATCTGGTGTAAAAGTCAACTTTATCAGAATGTCTTCCTTCGTTGTATGCAGTGTGATTGCTGCATTGATGGGTCTGATCCTTCTTGGTAACCTGGGAATGGCATTCAAGGATATGGCATCTACATATGTAATGCCAAGTATCGCAGCCGTAGTTATCGGTGGTGTTTCAATCAAAGGTGGTCAGAGAAATTACATTGGGGTAATCCTTGGAGCAATCGTTCTTCAGACACTGACGAACTTATTTGTAGCACTTGGCTATGGCGACAGCGGTAAGTATTTAGGATCCGGAATTATTCTGCTTCTCATGTTAATTGTATATGTTCGCGAAAAGACAAGCAGATAATTTTTCAGATACAATATTTTTTAATCTTAAAGAAAGAGGTGTAAGGTATGGACAACAAAGTAAGAGTTGCGGTAGTAGGATTAGGATTTGGAGGAGAATTTGTACCGATTTATCAGGCGTATGACAAAACAGAATGTGTAGCAGTTTGTCGTAGAAACGAAGAAGAATTAAACAAATTCGCGGATGCACATGGGGTAGAGAAACGTTACACAGACTATGATGAGTTATTAAAAGATCCTGATATTGATGCAGTACATATCAACACAGATTTACTTTCACATTATACGTTCGTAGAAAAAGCATTAAAAGCAGGTAAACATGTTGCTTCTACTGTTCCGATGGGAATGACAGTTGAAGAGTGTGAGAACATCTGCAAACTGGAAAAAGAAACCGGTAAAGTTTACATGTTAATGGAGACATCCATTTATACAAGAGAGTTCTTATACTTCAAAGGATTATATGAGAAAGGTGAGATTGGACGTCTTCAGTTCCTGAGAGGATCTCATCAGCAGAACATGGGTCTTCCGGGATGGCCGTCCTACTGGTATGGTATGCCGCCAATGCATTATCCGACTCATGCGATTGCTCCACTTTCTGAAATCCTTCGTAAACCGATCAAAACAGTTCGTTGTATCGGTTCCGGACGTATTCAGGAAGAGTACATTGATCAGTATAAATCCCCGTTTGCAGCAGAGTCTGTACAGTTAACATTTGCTGATTCTGATGTATCTGGAGAGGTTACACGTACACTGTTTAATACAATTCGTCAGTATCGTGAGAGCTTTGATTTCTATGGTTCCAAGAAATCTTTCGAGTGGGAGCAGTGTGTAGGTGAAGGACCTGTTATCTATGAAGGATATGAAGGTGCAAAACACATTCATGTACCGGATACAGATTATATGCTTCCGGATTCTATCAAGAAATTCTCACTGAAGAACCAGATCGAAGATAAAGAGCATGTATCCTTCATCCAGGGTGATGGACATGGTGGATCTCATCCGCATATGATCCGTGAGTATATCGATGCAATTCTTGAGGGCAGACCAGCTCATGTAAACTCTGTTGTAGCAGCTAACTGGAATGTTGCCGGAATCCTGGCTCATGAGTCTGCTATGAGAGGCGGAGAAATTATTAAAATGCCAGACTTTACTCAGTTTTAAGAGTTAAAAAGTATATGATTGTTCAGAGCCGGTTGAAAAACTGGCTCCGGATGATCGAAAAACAATATCTTATCGGTATAGTAAAAGGAGATTATTATCATGAAAAAATATACAGGAAAAGAATTTTTTGTAAATACAAAACAGTGTGAGACACAGAAATTCCCTTGGGGAACACTTGAGTGGACAATTGAGCCGCGTACAACAGGCACAGACAACATGACAGGTGGCATTGTAACTCTGCTTCCAGGTTTAGGACATAACCAGCATAGCCATGAGTGCGATGAGCTGCTTTATATGATTGATGGTAAAGATTGCGAGCAGTATATCATTTTGGAAGATGGCACAAGAATTTCTGAATTAATGCAGCCAGGTGATTTCGTTCGTATCCCGGCTCATCTTGAGCATGGTACAGTAAACGGACCAGATATGGTTACTCATATGGTAGCAGTATATCAGGTTCCGGGTTCTGAGGCAGATCTTGCAAAACAGGCGGATGAGATCATTCCGCCAGAAGAATAAGAAATAGTGAAATATTGTCCAATCTAAATTAGTTTTCTTCCTCATGTATAGGGATAACATAAATCTCTAGATAACAGGTCCGATGGTAGCGATCCCTGCCGTTGGATCTGTTTTTTTTGAGAAAATTTCGATGATATAAAAGCTTTTTATTTTTGTGCTGGGAGATTTGGCAAAAAGACAGAAACATAAATCCCTGGGATTTATGTCTCTGTCTTTATGGGGGATCATTTATGATGGTATCTCACTTTATACGATTAGATAAAATGATCAGGTTGAATCACGTTCTATCAATCTGGTGGAAACATATACGAGAAGCGTTCCATCATCCATACATTCTGCGCCGGAGTAAAATTCGTTAATGCGGTTATGAAGAAGATTTACCGCTGTCTTACCAATCATTTCCTTATTGACATCAATTGCAGTCAGCGGAGGATCTACCATTGTGCATAAAGGCATATTGTCAAAGCCTATGACTGCCACATCTTCCGGAATACGATATCCGTGTGCTTTTAAAGCTCTTGTGCATGCTGTAGCAATGACATCGTTATCTGCAACCAGAGCGCGTGGTGGTTTATTTCCCTGCTCAAGCCATAGGCTGATATCATCGTAAGCCATTTGAGAAGAAATACCTACATCAATCATGGTATACTTCTGATTCAGATCAGCCTCTTTGCAAGCGTTAAAAAATCCTTCCTGGCGTCTGCGGAAATTATCAATTTTGGATTTGGAACGCAGATATCCGAGATCGGTATAGCCTTTGGCAAGCAGGTATTTTGTAGCATTGTATACGCCGCGGTAATTGTCTGTGACAACGCAGTCAATGCCGAGGGATTCAATGTAATTATCAACCATGACCATAGGAAGATCCAGATCGAAAAGTGGTTGCAGTAAATCCAAACGGGAACGTTCAATAGATGTTCCAAGAATAATCAAACCTGTGACATCTGCGGAAATTGCATTTAACTGCAAAGTAGGATCTTCATCTGCGCGGTAATAACTTACCAGTACGTTGTAACCATATCGTTTGGCATATTTTTCAATTCCCTGCAAAATGTAGGAATAAAAGGTTGTTTCCTGAATGATTCGCTGATGTCCAAGAAAAATGACGAACCGGATATTCTGAGGCCCGGCTGTTGTTACTTTCTGCTTTGCATAACCCATTCGTTCTGCTTCTGCGAGTACTAGTTCTCTTGTGCTGTCACTGACACCCGGTTTACCGTTTAATGCTAACGATACAGCAGAGGGGGAAAGGTTAAGCTTTTCTGCGATTTTTTTTGCTGTGATAGCCATCTTTTTTCTCCATAATAAATGATATTAAAAACATAAAATGATTTTGCTTGAAACTCAATCATACTAAATTTTAACTTTATTATACACTAAAGTTTATGTAAAAGGAAGAAGAATTTACATTTTATTTGGAAAAAAATAAACAAAAAACTACTGTACCATAATCAGATACAGTAGTTTTTATGATTGATATTAAATATGCTAACAAGCGCTCAAATTAAGCCTCTGCGATAGCACCTGTAGGACATGTACCTGCGCAAGCGCCGCAATCGATGCAAGCGTCAGCGTCGATCTGGTACTGAGAATCTCCCTCAGAAATAGCACCTACTGGACATCCACCAGCACATGCGCCACACATTACACAAGAATCGCTAATTACGTATTCCATAATTTTTTCCTCCTTAAAAAATACTTGTTCGTTAAGCTTTCATAAGCTTTCCATCATAATAATATAAAAAATCGAGAATTGCAAGCGTTCTATGAGACAAAACGATCAATAAGGGCACTTTTTGGCGATTGTATTGAATTTGATACATCTTGACACTTGAGTTAGCGTATGCTATCATAGATATTGAGTAAGTTTTCTTATCTGAAAAGCAATAAAAAATCTGTGGAATCTTTCAGTTGAAAGGTTCTTTTTTTTGCAGATTTCACAGGTGAATGGCGCGTATGAACTGTACTGGATAGAAAAAACTCTAACCGGATAAGAAATACAGGTTGTGATTTGTGTATGTAAAAGTTATAATTGATAATTATAGTAAGAAAATTGTTGAAATATACAGAAAGTTTGAAGCGGGAAGGTAATGGGAGACGTATGACGCAGGCAGAACGAGTGATAAGAGAAGTAAAAAAAGTGGTAAAAGGAAAAGATACATGTATTATGAAAGTGTTTGCTGCCATGCTGGCGGGAGGTCACATTCTGATTGAAGATGTGCCGGGGGTTGGTAAGACAACGCTTGCAGTTGCATTTTCCAGGGCAATGCAGCTGGAAAATCACAGAGTGCAGTTTACCCCCGATGTATTGCCGGCAGATATTCTTGGATTTTCCATGTATCAGAAAGAAACCGGACAGTTTATGTATTATCCGGGGGCAGTGATCTGCAATCTGTTTCTTGCAGATGAAATTAACCGTACAAGTCCAAAGACACAGTCGGCTCTGTTGGAAGTAATGGAAGAAGGCTGCGTGACGGTGGATGGTGTGAGCAGGGAGATGCCACAGCCGTTTCTGGTGATGGCAACGCAGAATCCCAGAGGAAGTGCCGGCACACAGTTACTGCCGGAATCTCAGCTGGATCGATTTATGATATCTGTCAGTATGGGGTATCCGGATGAAGAGACAGAGATTGAGATTGCCAGAGGAAAAAGTACGTCAGAAGAGCAGGAAATAATTGCCCCTGTAATTGATGCAGCAGGATTATGTGAATTGCAGAGAGAAGCAGGGCAGGTTTTTGTGCATAATGAGATTTATCGCTATATCGTTGCACTGGTGACTGCTACAAGAAATAATCAGTATATCGAGCTTGGATTAAGTCCGCGTGGAACGATAGCATGTACAAAAATGGCTAAGGCATATGCCTTTTTGCAGGGAAGAGAGTATGTACTTCCGGAGGATGTGGAGCGTACTTTTCCGGATGTGGCAAGGCACAGAATTGTATTGAATACCAGATCCCGTGCGGCACATGTTTCGGAAAGCCAGGTAATCGGACAGATATTAAAAGATGTGCCACAGCCGACGGTGCAGGGCAGATAATCAGGAGTATTGACGGAGGAAAATCACAGTATGTTGCATTTGGGAATCGCTGCTGCAATCATTGTCTGGGTGTTTTATCTGGCAATGATCTATGGAAGTACGGCACTGGCACTGGTGGGATTTGCGGGAAGCTTTTTTCTGATTTTCAGTTATATTGGACTGTTCTGGATGAAAAAGAAGTGCAGCGCCCGGATGGAAATTCCGCTGATACTGGTGCAGCAGGGTGAAAAAATTATGATTCGTCTGCAGACAGAGATCGGAGGACGTCTGCAGCCGGGGAAGGTACGCTGTCAGGTGGAAGTGCGACATGTTTTCTCCGGAAAAAAGAAGAAAAAATGGTTTTTCGGGAATTCTGAATATCAGTACAGGATAAAGCAGGCGGGAAGCTATGAAGTTTGTCTGAAAAAAATACGCATTTATGATCTGTCTGGATTTTTTTATGTGACCGGTAAGACAGATCAGAATATCATTGTAGATGCGATGCCTGAAATTTATGATATACCGGTTCAGCTCACGGAAACAGTTCGTAATTTTTTCGGAGATGCAGATTGTTACGATGAATTCCGGCCGGGATATGATCCGGCAGAATTGTTTGATGTCCGCGAATTCTGCCGTGGAGACCGGGTGCAGAATATTCACTGGAAGTTAAGTGCGAAAGCAGATATGTGGATGGTGAAAGAATACAGCAGACCAAAGGCCTGTGCGATCACAGTTCTTGTGGATTTTAACGACAACGGAAAGAAACAGCGTGGAGAAGCTGATGCATGCCTGAAACTGGTGACAGGCCTGTCATTTTCTCTGATGGATCAGAAATGTGCGCATTATGTAGCATGGTACAGTACGCGGGAGCAGGCACTGGTGCGAACAAGAGTGGATGATGAGGAGAGTTTTTATCTGTTTTTGTATCAGTTTCTGAAAGCAGAGAAAAAGCAGAAACCGGATGTGGTTTCTATGTATCGAGAAAAGTACCGGCATGAACATCTGGCCTATCTGCTGGTGGTAACAATGAATCTGGAAATTAAATGTGGGGATGGAATTATTGGAAAAGCGAATAAGGAAAGACTCGGCCAGTCAATGGGAGAAATGGGTCTGGTGCTGTAATGTGTTATGGCAGACGATTTTTTCGTGTGTGACTGTGCTGGCAATTTTATGGAGCTGCGCCCGGCTGATCAGACAACTGCTTCCGGAACTATCTGTTTCTGCCAGTGTATTTGTATTTGTTGGAATATTGTCGGCGGGAAGCAAGGTATGGAATCTTGTGAGCAGCCACTGTTTTCAAAAAAAATGGATTCGTCATGTCGGTAATTTTCTGATTCTGGCTGTTATCGGAGGATGGTTGTTTCGACTGTATCTGGATGAGGCGGAAGCGTTCTGGCAGGGGACCTGGTATGTGGGGAACCTTCTGGCAGAACAGATGAACCGTTATCTGGGAACGGCGTATGCAGTGACCGGAGGTGTGAAAGACGTAGCATTTCTTTTTCTGAATCTGGTGCTTAAGATGCTGTTTCTTGTTTTGATAACGATAGCGGCAGAACGCAGGAGAGATGTGTGGGTGACACTGCCTCCGGCTGTTGCGATTATCTATGGACTTTGTGTGGGGATGGGACCGGATTTTGCCGGAATGGCTGTGTGGCTTGTGTGTCTGATTCTGCACCTTTCCGACTGGTGGACGAAGGATAAAAGAATAGGAAGAGAGAGCCTGCTGGCCGGGACACTGGTGATATCACTGGTTATTGCGGTGCTGACCTGTTCTGTGGGAGCAGACTGGGTTGCTGCACAGAAAGAAGATATGCTGCCTGTGCAGAAAAAACTGGAGCAAAAGGTGGCGCAGCTGTTTGCAGGAGCTGCGGATGTGCAGAATGGAAAAATCACCAGCCGGTATCCGAACTATACCGAAGAAGAGATGTTACGTATACATGTCAATGAGGCACAGACAGAGGTATTGTATCTGAGAGGAACATATGCTGATACATACGAAAACGGAAAATGGACAAGAGAAAAACCATTTTTGATGAAAGCAGAATCATTTTCAGATTACGAAGACTGCCAGGGGCTGGACCCGCTGTCAGCGGTGGCGGATGAATCGAGCCGGAAATATCTGGATTGTCTGGAGACAGGAGTGAGTCTGGTGGGATATGGCCTGCCGGAACGCCTGTATGACATGGAATATACCGGACTGAAAAGTGACATTGTCTATCTGCCATACGGACCGGAGACAGATACACTGACTGGCGGCTGTACGATAGAAGGTGATTATCAGTTCCGAAAGAAAAGGGAAATGCAGAATATCGGACTGATTGCATTAGGCGGCAGTGCAGATGCCTTAATGGAAAATATCATGCTTTCAGATCTGTATTATCCCAATCTGAGACAGACATTTTCAAAATATGACTCATTTTATAAGGCATATAATAAATATGTGAAAGAGAATTATCTGGATGTGCCGGACAATCTGGAAAGCGTGCGACAAAAAGCAGATGCTTTACTGAAGGATACAGGATCTGAAGAGACGCTGGAATATCTGGATGATCCGGAGATGGGAAATGCTGCGCGGCTGAGTATGGCATATTCCGTAGCATCTATGCTTGAACAGTCATACGCTTATGAAAAAGATGTGCCGGATCCGGACGGGATGGATCCGGTTGAGTTCTTCCTGAATGAGGGAAATGGCGGATTCTGTATTCACTTTGCATCAGCAGGAGTTCTGCTTTTGCGGGAATTTGGAGTCCCGGCCCGTTACGTGAGTGGATATAAAGTAGATGCTTCTGAATTTGTTGCGGACACAGAGGATCCGGATTACGGCTATGTCTGTTCGGTACCGGATTCTGATGCACATGCCTGGGTGGAAATTTATCTGGATGATTATGGATGGGTTCCGGTTGAAATGACTCCATCGGAAGAGACTTCCGAGCAGATGAAGAAACTGCGGGGAGAAAATGATACAGATTCTCAGGAAAAACAGGTGCCCCAGGGAGAAGAAACAGGTGGGGAACAGGGACAAAATACGGGAGAGACACAGAATATGCAGGCAGACAGATCAGACAGTGAAAATACAGGATCCCTTCCTGGAAATCTTTCTGATGCTGCACAGGGACAGAAACCGTCCGTCGAAACACAGTTCAATCGGAAAGCTGTGAAAAATGTGCTGATTACAGTAACTGTGGCAATTGCTGTGTTATGTGTGGCTGTAATTTGGCAAAGACGCAGAAAACTGCGCTGGGAACAGGAACTGAAACGGGCACTGTCCAAAGGACATTACCGCAGGGCAGCAAATATGCTGAACCGGCAGATGTATCGGTGGCTTGTGCGACATAAAAAAATCACAAAAAAACAAATGCGGGATGCAGAGTATGCAAAAGTTTTACAGAAACTGTACCCGGATCTGAACTGGAAGAAATATCTGCGGATCATCCGAAAAGCAGTATATAGTGGTGCAGAGCTTACAGAAGAAGAATATTTGATCATTGAGGAGTTTCATAAAAAAGTAGTGAATTGCGGAGCTGTTCAGAAAAATTCATGAATTATTCAGAAAATCTATCTTGCAAGCTTAAGATAGATGATATAATATGTATATTTAGCAAGAAATAGTAAATACAGGCATTTTGCGCCTTTTTTTACATGTCAGAAAGATAGAAAATTGCCTGATATGTGAAAATAATCCACGAGGATTAGGTCTGGTGCAGGGAAAATGCGCTGCATAGATGTTATACAAGACAATGGGAGAGAGTGATTATGTTAAACTACGGAAAATACAAAAGAGTACCAGTATTACATTATCCGGAGCGTGAATGGCCGGATAAAGAGATCGAGCATGCGCCGATCTGGTGCAGTGTTGATCTGCGTGATGGAAATCAGGCTCTGATCGATCCGATGAATGTAGAAGAAAAGATGGAAATGTTCCAGCTGCTGTTAAAACTTGGATTTAAGCAGATCGAGATTGGTTTTCCGGCTGCATCCCAGATTGAGTATGATTTCTTACGAAAATTAGTAGATGAGAATATGATTCCGGATGATGTACAGGTTCAGGTTCTGACACAGTGCAGAGAGCATCTGATCGACCGTACTTTTGAAGCAATTCAGGGAATCAAGAATGTAATTGTACATATTTACAATTCTACATCTGTTCTTCAGCGTGATGTGGTATTCCATAAAGATAAAGAAGCAATTAAGCAGATTGCCATCGACGGAACAAAAATGGTAAAAGAGCGTGCGGCAAAATTTGACGGCAATATCCAGCTTGAGTATTCACCGGAGAGTTTCACAGGTACAGAGGTAGAATTCGCACTTGATATCTGTACTGCTGTACAGGATATCTGGCAGCCGACACCGGAAAATAAGATCATCTTCAATCTTCCGGCAACCGTAGAGATGAATACACCAAACGTATATGCAGATCAGATTGAATGGATGCATAAACATTTCAAAAACAGAGACTCTATAATATTAAGTGTTCATCCTCACAATGACAGAGGAACAGGTATCGCAGCGACAGAGCTGAGCCTGCTGGCAGGAGCTGACCGTGTAGAGGGAACTTTATTCGGAAACGGCGAGCGTACCGGTAATATTGATGTGCTGAATGTGGCATACAATATGTTTTCACAGGGCATTGATCCGAAGCTGAATATTGAGAATATCAAGGAAATCATTGATGTATACGAGAGATGCTGCAAGATGGATATCGACATGCGTCATCCGTATGCAGGAAAACTGGTATTTACCGCATTCTCCGGTTCTCACCAGGATGCGATCAATAAAGGTGTCCATGCACTGCATGAGCGTAATACAGGCATCTGGGAGGTTCCATATCTTCCAATCGACCCGGCAGATATCGGCAGGGAATATGAGCCGGTAGTTCGTATTAACAGCCAGTCCGGAAAAGGCGGTGTAGCCTTTGTTATGGAATCTATGTATGGTTATAAATTACCGAAAGAGATGCACAAGGAATTTGCAGACGTTATCCAGAAAATGTCTGAGCAGCAGGGCGGTGAGATCGCACCGGAGCAGATTTTTGATGCATTCAAGCATGAATATATCGCACTGGATGATCCGTTCGAGTTCAAGAAAATCCGTGTGGAAGATGTCAATGACAAAGACTGTGTCACAACCATTGATTTTGAGTATAAGAAAAAACCTTACCACATTGATGCAAAAGGAAATGGTCCTCTGGATGCTGTTAAGACAGCAATCAATAAAGAGTTTGACCTGGATATCCGTGTCCTGAACTACTCTGAGCATGCACTTGGTTCCGGTTCACATGCAAGAGCAGCAGCTTATATTCAGATGAAAGACAATCGCACAGGCAAAGAGTTATTTGGTGCAGGAGACAGCTCCAATATTACAAAAGCAACAATCCGTGCATTCTTCAGCGGATTGAATCGGTTAGCGAACAAATAAAGTATAAAGATTAGAATCTAAGACGAGGGATGCTATGAATCGAAAGAAAAAGTATGGTTGGTGGAAGCATATAGATTTCATGATCATTGATCTGATCTGTATCCAGATTGCATATCTGGTCTCTTACTTCTTCCGGCATGACACACTGCGGCTTTATCGAGAGACAAGCCTGTATGCCCATGTAAATATTTTGCTGATTATCATTGATATCTGCTATGTATTGCTGCGTAGCACATACAAAAATATTCTGAAGCGTAGTTTTATACGTGAAATAGAGTCTGTACTGGTTCACAACATTGTAATGTGGGGACTGGTTATGGCGTATCTGTACGTGACAAAGCAGGCTTTCTGGTTTTCCAGACAGGTATTTCTGACTTCCTTTGGATTTACGATCATTTTTATGCTGGTCGGACGTTTTCTGTGGAAACTGAATGTGCGCCGGATTGTATGGAAAGGTAAGAATCAGCCGAATTTCCTGGTTATCAGTACACAGGAATATGCGACAGAAATGGTTCGACAATTTTCAGACCGTATGTATAACGGATTTAATCTGGCAGGACTGGCTGTTATGGATCAGGATATGACAGATCAGAAGATTGAAGGCATTCTGGTTGTATGTAACAAGGATAATCTGTTGACCTATATTCAGAAAAATGTCATTGATGAGGTCATGATCAAACTGGCACAGGATGACAATGAAGTAGATGAACTAACCTGGACGTTACTTCAGATGGGCGTAGTGGTGCATATTGCATTGGACTATACAGATGATGCACTTCCGAATCGTACGATTGAGCGTATCGGCGGTTATACCTGCATGACGACAAGTATCAATACGGCAAGCAGTATTCCGATGGGACTGAAACGACTGACAGATATTGCAGCTGGTCTGGTTGGATGTGCGATTACCGGTATTGCATTTATTTTTGTGGCACCACTGATCTATAAGGCGTCACCGGGACCGATTTTTTACTGTCAGGAACGTGTCGGCAAAAACGGCAGACATTTCAAAATGTATAAATTCCGTTCCATGTATATGGATGCGGAAGAGCGGAAAAAAGAGCTGATGGCGCAAAATAAGATGCAGGGAAATATGTTCAAAATGGACAATGACCCACGTATCATCGGAAGTGAAAAAGGTCCGGGTAAAGGAATTGGAAATATTATCC
>CABRZK010000038.1 GCA_902475415.1 uncultured Eubacterium sp. | reverse complement strand
ATTGCGAATAAGGGAATCTTGAAAGAATCTACAAGCTATGAATGTTATACATATATTGAATCTGGTCAGGCGGATGATTATAAAGCACAGATGGAAGAAAGACTTTCTCTGTTAAGAAATCCGGAATTGAAAAATGTGGAGCTTCCTGCTATGAACTCTGATCAGGGACCTTTGATGCATATGGAAGTGATGGAAAATCCGAAGGAATGGACGAACACAGTTGTAAAACAGTTTTTTGGAAAAGAAAGTGTTATCGAAGTTCCCAGAAGTGAAAGGTAAAAATAATTAACTGCAAAGATATTTCAGAGAAATGAGATAAACCCAAAAAGAGGAGTCAAGATGCATAGGAAGGGACGGGTTCCTGTTGCAGTTGTTGCTGAATACGAAAAGATGCGCTATGATGGACAGAGATAGTTGAAAGGATATAGAAGGACTATGAAACGAACAAACACCATTTTATATCTCGTTGTTCCCTGCTACAACGAGGAAGAGGTTCTGCATAAGTCAGCAGCGGTTCTTTTGGACAAGCTGGATCGGTTGATTCAGGCGGGGACGATTTCGGATAAGAGCAAGATTTTATTTATCAACGACGGCAGTAAGGACAGCACTTGGCAGATCATTTATGAGCTTACACGTCAGAACAGCAAATATGCGGGCTTAAGCTTTTCCCGCAATTATGGTCATCAGAGTGCGATTCTGGCAGGTATGATGGCTGCTAGAAGCAAGGCAGATGCGGTTGTGACAATTGATGCAGACTTGCAGCAGGATATTGAAGCACTGGATCAGTTCCTGGAATGTTATCAGAATGGTTGTGAGATTGTCTATGGCGTGCGCAATGACCGTGATACCGACGGTTTTTTCAAAAAGACGACAGCAGGACTGTTTTACAAGCTGATGCATGTGCTTGGCTGCCAGACGATTACGAACCATGCGGATTATCGCCTGATGTCAAAGAAGGCATTGGATGCGCTGTCAGAATTTCATGAAACAAACCTGTTTCTGCGGGGATTGATTCCGACGATGGGTTTCCAGTCGGATATTGTTTATTTCGATGTAAAGGAAAGAGAAGCCGGACAGTCGAAATATACATTGAAAAAGATGATGACGCTGGCAGTAGATGGAATCACTTCCATGAGCACCAGACCGCTGCAGATGATCGTAATCCTTGGTTTTCTGACCTTTTTGTTCAGCATTGGACTGTTTATTTCCTGTATCGTGGACTGGGCAAATGGTGCGGTTGTTGCCGGCTGGACGACAACGGTGGCTTCGACCTGTCTGATTGGCGGTATTACACTTTTATCCCAGGGAATTATTGGGGAATATATCGGGAAAATTTATATGGAAAGCAAAGGACGTCCGCGGTATATCGTGGATTCCATGATCTTGCGGGATGCAGAGGATAGCGCAGAGGAAGAACAGAAAAATGAGCGTAACGATTGATATTCATGCGGATGACTTTGGGGAATCCGTTCATGCAAGCCGGGATATTCTGGATTGTTTAAAAGATGGAAAATTGAACAGTATCAGTGTGCTCGCAAATATGAGCTGCTTTGAAGAATGTGTGAATATGTATCGCAGGGAGCAGGATGAGTTTGTTTGGCAGCCCAAAATATCAGTACATTTGAATTTATTAGAGGGAATCAGTCTGGCAGGTGCGGAAAATGTACCGGATCTTGTGAACAGGGATGGACATTTTAAACTTTCTTGGGAAAAACTCTTTTTTATTTCCTTTCTTCCTTCTCGCAATAAGTTTAAAAATCAGTTAAAAAAAGAAATTGAACTTCAAATCAAAACTGTTGTAGACGCGTTTCCAGAACTTTCTTTCAAAGCTATTCGTATTGACAGTCATCAGCATACGCATATGATACCGGTTGTAGCAGATGCGTTGTTTGAAGTGATTGGAGAGCAGAAATGGCAACCAGAATACATCAGAGATTCCAGAGAACCGATGATGCCTTTTTTGAAAAAAATATCTTTATATAAAACGTTTCGTCCGGTCAATTTCATCAAAAACATGTTATTGAAATTTTGCTCATCAATACAAAAAAAGAGGTTCAAAGAAGCAGGATTGGCACCAATGTATCTTTGGGGACTGATTATGAGTGGACACATGGACGAAAAAAGAATTGTCAAGCTGTTTTCTGCAATGGAAAATAAAGCGGAACATGATGGCAGAATGTTGGAGATTTTGTTCCATCCTGGCAGATCAAGCTTGGAAGAAATATCCAAGGACGTGGAACAAAAAGATGCAATTGAGTTTTATATTTCTGAAAATCGCACAATAGAAAAACAGGCAGTCTATGCATTGGATCTGGCACAAAAAGCAAGAAAAGGAGAACGCTGATGGATAAAATAGCGGTACTGATTCCCTGTTATAACGAAGAAAAAACGATTGAAAAGGTTGTCCGGGATGCAAAAGCGGCGCTTCCGGAGGCTGTTATTTATGTATATAATAACAATTCTACCGACCGCACTGCAGAGCTGGCAGAAAAGGCCGGTGCAGTGGTACGGCAGGAATATAAACAGGGGAAAGGCAATGTAATCCGCCGAATGTTTCAGGAGGTTGATGCACTGTGTTATATTATGGTAGACGGTGATGATACCTATCCGATGGAAAATGCACGGGAAATGGCAGACCTGGTGCTGGAGCGCAACTCAGACATGGTAGTGGGTGACAGACTGTCTTCCACGTATTTTGAAGAGAATAAACGTCCTTTCCATAATATGGGAAACAGTCTGGTCCGTGCGTCGATCAATGCACTGTTCAAATCGGATATTCGGGATATTATGACGGGATATCGTGCATTTTCCTACCGCTTTGTCAAGACATTCCCGGTACTGTCCCGTGGCTTTGAGATCGAAACGGAGATGACGATTCATGCGGTTTATAACAATATGCAGGTAGATAATGTTGTGATCACATACCGTGACCGTCCGGAGGGCAGCGAATCCAAGTTAAATACGTATTCGGATGGTTTCCGCGTGCTGAAAACGATTTTTCGGATGTTCCGTCAGTATCGCCCCTTTGCATTTTTTGGGCTGTTGGCGCTGTTGCTGTTTGTGATTGCAGTTGGGTTCTTTATTCCGGTTGGAATCGAGTATGTGGAGACTGGTCTGGTGCCGAAGTTCCCGACACTGATCGCCTGCGGATTTGCAGGATTAGCTGCATTACAGTCCCTGTTTGCGGGTCTTATCCTGCATAATCTTGGCGTGAAGGACAGAAGGGATTTTGAATTCCGACTGCAGATTGCGGGGAAAGATACGAAAGAATAAGGTTAGTGGAAAGTAGAAAACGAAAAATGAATCTGGAAAAGAGAACGGTACGAAATAAAGTGTGGTGGATAGCGGGAGCAATATTGCTTCCGCTGCTCCTGTTTTTGGCATTGGGAGCACAGGATCAGGTTGTTTCTTATTCTGCATTTAAAGTGCCGGCTGTATCTGCCTATTATTTTATCTATTATGCAGAAAAATGGTTCGGTGTATTTCATTTGTTCCTGACAGCAGCGGCAATTTTAGTTGCTATCGTGATAGCAGTCAGAATTTCAGATCGAAGTATATATGAGAGTGCGCTGCTTCGGATATTCCTTGGAACGGCTTCCGTATGGCTTTGTTATCTGGCGGTTGTGGTCAGAATCGGAGATATGGAATCTGTTAATTCTGTCAGAGTTTTTCTTCAGATTTTGACAACCCTTTGGTGGATTGCAGTTGTGATGGATGGAACCGGCTGGATTTGGGGGCATGTGTTGAAAAAAGAAACAGTGGAAAAGAAAGATGACTGGAAATGGCTGTTTTCAGTTTTACTCGTAGTGCTCTTTATAACCTGGCTTATGCTTGCATGGTCCGGAAAGTATGTTTATCCACAGGGAGATGATTTTGAATATGGTGCAAACAGTCACCTGGCATGGGTGCATGGAAAAGGCGCTTTAGGTGCGTTTGGCGGTGCATGTAAAACAGTGGCAGATGCCTTTGGAAGCTGGCAGGGAACATTTTCTTCTATTTTTCTCATGGCACTTCAGCCAGGGATCTGGGGAGAACAGTATTATCATCTGACACCAGCTTTGTTATCCGGATTACTGAGCATAGCTGTGCTGATTTTTTCGTATCAATTTTTCCATACATTGTTTGGTGCCGGAAAAAAGGAGGCAGGGATTTTGGGATGCCTGCTGGCAATTTTAGCACTGCAGCTTGCACCGGCCAAAGTATCTGCTTTTTACTGGTGGAACGGAGGAATTCATTATACCGGAGCATTCAGCTTTTTGCTTTTATTCACGGCATTTCTGATACATGCGATTGTCGGAAAAGAAAAAAGAGTGCTGTATAGTGTATTGGCAGCATGGATGGCAGTTATGGTTGGCGGCGGAAATCTTGTGACGGCGTTGATCGGAAATGTGGTTACAGGATATGTGATCTTGATTTTGTTGTGGAGAAAACGAAAGGATTTGTTAAAGTATCTGGCGGTTCCCGGAGGAGTTATGCTGATTGCGTTTTGTGTCAATATAGCAGCGCCGGGAAACTGGATCAGGCAGGGAAAATCCGGTGAGATCGTGTCCTATGGTGTAATTGGTTCTATTTTAAAATCCTTTGTACTGTGTATGCAGGATATCGCAGGAGACTGGACCGGGATTTTCTGGGTATTTTTGATTTTAATGGCACTTCCTGTTTTGTGGGCAATAGCCTCTAAAACAGAATTTGGGTTTCCGCTTCCGGGAGTCATTACTTTGGCAGGATACTGTTTCCTGTCTGCAATGTATGCACCACAGCTGTTTGCACTCGGACAGTGGGGAACGGGAAGAATTGAAAACATTATGTATGATATGTTTCTGATTTTGACTGTAGTGCTTGAATTTTACTGGATCGGATGGATTCAGAAAAAGCAAAAGCTGTGCTGGAACGCCGATTCTCATTTAAAATGGTATGGCTTTTGTACAGGAATGACAGTTCTATGCTTTTTACTGGTATCCCTGGCAGCGCCGAAAGAAATAACCTCTGCAGCCATTGTAAATGCAGTCAGGAGCGGTGAAGCGCGGGCATATGCAGATATAATAGAACAAAATATTGAGACCATTAAAAATTCGGATGAAGCTCTGATTTTAATCCAGGAGCCGCCGAAAACTCCGGAGCTGTTTACGACAGATGAAATCGAGGCCTGGAGATTTGGAACGGCGGAGTATTACGGGAAAAATAAAATTCGTTATTATGAAGAGTTGGATAAGTGATCGGAGATGGGGAATAAAAACACAGATAAAACTGAAAAGGCAGAAAAAACTGAAAAGGCAGAAAAAACGGAGGCTTTTACGGTGAAGAAACTGGCAGAATGGATTAGTATAAAGAAAATAGCAGTAGCTGTCGGATTCGCATTTTTTGCGTCGATGGTGCCCAACTGGTTACTGGCGTTTATCGCCAGACCTTCGGGGGACGACTACGGATATTCTGCAGCAAGCCATCAGACGTGGCTTCATACGCATTCTGTGATCGAAGTGCTCCGGACAGGTCTGGAAACGACAAATCAGATGTGCCAGGTCTGGAATGGAGACTGGTTCAGTGTTTTTATATTTACGCTGATGCCGGAGGTCTTTGTATACAGAAGTTTTTGGATCGTACCTGTGTTCTGGACGCTGGCAATGATTGCAGCCACTTATTATATGGTACATGAGGTTTTTACAAACTATTTTGGCTTAAAATGGTATGAAGGCGGAGTAGTCACATTATTGATCCTGCTGATGTTTTATCAATGGATTCCAAGCTCCGGAATCGGTATGTACTGGTATGTTGGAGTAATCCACTATATGATGCCCCATGTTTTGGCAATGCTTTTGATTGGATTTTTACTGAAATATTTAAGAACGGACAAATTCAGATATATTATCTTTTCTGTTTTGGGAATGATCGCAATCGGAGGGAGCAGCTATTATTCGGCATTTCTGGTTTTATTTAGTTATGTATTGATGTTTGTGATCGTGAAAAATAAAAAGCGTGCAGGGGTATTTGCATTCCCGACATTTGCCGGAATGATCGCTTTGTACTTTCAGGTTACAGCGCCAGGAAATGCAGCCAGAGTAGGTGGAGAGCAGATGGGCTTCAGCGTAGGAAAAGCAGCTTTCACGATTGTAGAAGCGTTGTGGCAGGGGGCTGTAAATGTAGTAAATTATGGGAGGGAGACTCCACTTTTATTTGTGCTGTTATTCTTTGTGGCAGTCGTAGCATGGGAATGTCTTTCAGAAGCAAAATTGAAATTCGAGTTTAAATATCCGGTATTATGGGTTGGCTATATGTTTGGCGTGTATGCGGCAATGTATGCACCGGAGCTCTATGCAGCAACGGAGGTGTCCGGAGGACCTGGAACGATGGAATATCTGACGTTTATTTTAACGTCAGTTTCCTCCGTTATCTATGTAGAGGGCTGGATCTTGCGAAAACTGGAACTGCGTCATACTCTGAAAAGAAGAGAAATTTATCATAAATGTATCACAGTTCCGGCGGTATTTGTTTGCCTGGTTCTGTGCCTGGTATTTAGGGGAAATCTGAAGGATTCGTTATTTTACAGCTCCTGCAGTTATATTGCAAGCGGTCAGGCAGCAGATTTTAAGGAACAAATGGAATCCCAGGAAAGAATATTGCGGGATGATTCCATTAAAGAAGCATATCTGTGTCCGACAAATCCGGAGCAGGGACCATTGATGCATATGCCTGTCATCAAAAATCCGGAAGCATTTACCAATAGAGTTGTCGGAAGTTTTTATGGAAAAGATATGGTTACAACAACGGAATAAACATCAGATAACAATTACAGATAGGATGAATCCAGTGTGAAAATAAAGGAGAACAGTGTGAATAAAAAGCTTCATATCGAAATGCTGCGGATCATAGCGGTAGTGATGGTCATCCTGAATCATTCGGATCTATAATATACCTATATTTGTGGAGAAGCTGCTTAAAAATGAGATTCAGACTTCTTACTGGTACCTGTATGAATATATAGGAATTTTGATGATGCTTCCATTTCTTGGGGCAATTGCGAGAAATGTGGATTTGGATTGCATGAAATACTTTATGGGATTGGGTTTGATCGTTAAAGTTGGAGTGTCTATGATCGGACAGTTTACGGGATATTCTATGCCGATGAGTTTTTTTGTACTGCAGAATAATGTTTTTTATGTTTTGCTGGGATATTTTCTGGAAAAAGCAGTTAGTACAGAAAAATGCCGACAGCTGTCCGGATGGAAGCTATCGGCTGGTCTGGCAATGAGTGTGATAGCAGCTGCAGTTATGGTGATTGCTGACAGAAAGCTGAGTGGGGAATATCATGAATCCGTATTGAATCTTATGATTCCGCTGATGGCTTGTGCAGTTTATCTTGGCGTCCGCAGATTTTTTGTAATGCATACGAATATCAGAGAAGCCGGGATCATAGCATGTCTGGGCAGCTGTGCATTTGGCGTATACTTACTGGAGCATATCGGTCAGAAGCTATTCCTGAAGCTATATTTGCAGCTGGCAGATCGGACATTCGGAATATTTGCATGCTCTGTTTATATCTGTTGTATTTTGCTGTTTAGTTTTGTATGTACATGGCTTATTCGAAAAAGTAAAATAGTAAGAAAATTTATTTAGCAGATTGGTACAGTTCTTTTTGCGGAAACATGGGAGGATGTAACGAAAATCCATGCAAAGGGAACAAGACTGACGCAAAGAACTTTATTGCGTTCGTAGCACTGATGACTCTCAGGACTAAAACTGAAAGTCGTCGAGAGTTAATTTTTCAGAAAGTTCACAGATAATATTGGTAATTGATTTGGCGAGAAATGCATAAGGCTTTATAATAAAGTCGTAAGCAAGTCGTAAGTAAGTCGCACAAACCGTAAATATAGCCTAAAAAATAAACCTTAAGAGATGGCATGACAAGTCCATATTTTATAAATAGTACCATGTTAAATTCCTGAAAATTAGACGGTTACCAATCCCTGCTTGTTAAAAAGCAGGGATTGGTAGTATGATAAAGAATATCAGAACCACAGAAAGGAACACACTTATGCTGCACGAACTGGAATATCCATTTGACAGTGAATATATTTTAAAAAAATCAAAAAGCTTGAAGCGTCGTCTGCTGGAGGAGAACACCCAGCGGATTCCGAAGAAGATCGCGGTGCTGGGAGGCTCTACGACCCATGATATTATCCGGATTCTGGAGCTGTTTTTGCTGAATCAGGGAATTGAACCGACCTTTTATGAATCGGAGTACGGAATGTACTGGGAAGATGCGATGTTCGGCAATGAAGAATTGAACGCGTTTGGACCGGATCTGGTTTATATTCATACGAGCTTTCGAAACCTGCGCAGTCTGCCGGAGGTAAAGGATTCCCGGGAACAGGTGGAAGACAAGCTCAGATCGGAATTTGAACATTTTCAGGTGATGTGGAAGAAGCTGGCGGATACCTGGCATTGTCCGATCATTCAGGACAACTTTGAACTTCCCTATTACCGTCTGATGGGAAATCAGGATGGTGCGGATTTTCATGGCAGAACCTGGTATGTGAACCGGATGAACCAGATGTTTGCAGATTATGCGGCAGAGCATCAAAATTTCCTGATCAATGATATCTGCTATCAGTCTGCGGCATATGGTCTGGATGAATGGTCGGCGCCGTTTTTCTGGCACATGTACAAGTATAGTTTGTGCCTGAAGGCGATTCCATGGATGGCACACAACGTTGCGAATATTATGAAGTCGCTTTACGGAAAAAATAAAAAATCGCTGGTGCTGGATCTGGACAATACGCTCTGGGGAGGTATTGTCGGAGATGACGGTCCGGAAAATCTGGAAATTGGACAGGAAACGAATCTGGGACAGGTTTATGCGGAATTTCAGTCCTATGTGAAGTCACTGAAAGACTATGGCGTGATGTTGAACGTCGCGTCCAAGAATGAAGAGGAAAATGCACTTGCAGGCTTGAATCATCCGGCAGGGGTGCTGAAGCCGGAGGATTTCCTGATCATTGCGGCAAACTGGGAGCCGAAGAGCCGGAATATTCTGGAAATTGCGCATCAGCTGAACATTTTGCCGGACAGCCTTGTGTTTGCAGATGATAATCCGGCAGAGCGGGAGATTGTGCGGCAGCAGGCGCCCGGTGTGACTGCGCCGGAAATCGGCAAGCCGGAGGATTATATCCGGGTGCTGGATCGCGGTGGCTATTTTGAAGTGACATCGCTTTCGGAGGATGACCGAAAACGAAATGAAATGTATCAGGCGAATTTGAAGCGCGAAAAGGCGCAGGCATCCTTTGCGGACTATGCAGAGTATTTGAAATCCCTGGATATGAAAGCCACGATCCGAAGCTTTGAACCGGTTTACATGGCAAGAATCGCACAGCTGACCAATAAGAGCAATCAGTTCAATTTAACGACTCAGCGTATGACACAGGCACAGATTGAACAAATGGCGGCGGATGATTCTTATATTACCTTATATGGAAAACTGGAGGATAAGTTCGGGGATAACGGCGTTGTTTCTGTTGTGATCGCCCAAAAGGAAGAGAAAGCAGCGCATATCCGCCTGTGGCTGATGAGCTGCCGCGTCCTGAAACGGGATATGGAGCTTGCAATGCTGGATGAGCTTGTGGAACGGTGTCAGGAAGCAGGAATCGAAGAAATTTACGGATACTATTATCCGACGGCGAAAAACAACATGGTACGGAAATTCTACGGAGAGTTGGGCTTTGAAAAGTGTTCGGAGGATGAGGCTGGAAACAGTGTCTGGAAGCTGAATACAGCAGGCTATGAAAAACGAAACCATGTGATCGAAGTGGAGAGCTGAGTATGTTATTTCAGTCATATATTTTTATCCTGCTGTTCTTTCCGCTGTGTCTGCTGGGCTTCTGGGGGCTAAAGCGCCAGAAGCTTTTGCAGCTCTGGCTGATTGCCTTTTCCCTGTGGTTTTACGGAGCAGCGAGTCCGTATTATCTGTTGCTGCTGCTGGGCAGTATTGCATGGAATTATGCTTTTTTTCGCGCCATAGAGCGTGGCATTGGGCGTGTTACAGAGCGTGTTTCCGGGAGTGCTATGGAGCGCGCAGAGTATGGGATGGAACGTGACAGCTCCCGGAAAAGACTTTTGTTAGGAATTGGAATTGCAGGAAATCTTGCATTACTTTGCTTTTTTAAATATTTTAATGCAATATCGGCTGGCTGGAGTCAGATGAAAGGGCTGGAGGATCCGATTCTGCAGCTTGCATTGCCCCTTGGCATCAGTTTTTTTACCTTTCAGCAGATTGGATTTCTGGCAGATGCTTATAAAGGAGAGGTTGGGGCGTGCAGCCTGAGGGAATATGTCCTGTTCGTTTCCTTTTTCCCATATGTGTCGTCCGGACCGATTGTCAATGCGCAGGAAATGCTGCCGCAGTATCGGCAAATCGGTCGGCAGTGTCTGGATTGGGAAAAGTTTGCAGGCGGACTGTATCTGTTTGCGCTGGGGCTGTCAAAAAAGGTGCTGCTTGCGGATACCTTCGGCAAGGCGGTGGATGCAGGCTATGGCAATGTGGCAGGGCTGTCCGGCACGGATGCCTGGCTGGTGATGCTGTTTTATACGCTGCAGCTGTACTTCGATTTCAGCGGCTATTGCGATATGGGGCGGGGCATTGCTCATATGCTTGGCATGGAGCTTCCGGTGAATTTCGATTCTCCCTACAAGGCGTCCAACATCATTGAATTTTGGAAACGCTGGCATATTACGTTGAACCGTTTCCTGAGAAAATATGTATACATTCCGCTGGGCGGCAACCGGAAAGGTACAACGCGGATGTATTTGAACTTATTTATTGTATTTCTGGTCAGTGGAATCTGGCACGGCGCAGGCTGGAACTTTGTCCTGTGGGGAGCGCTGCATGGTGCGCTGTATCTGGTTACTCGGGCATGGCAGCGGAGGCAGCCATGGCAGCTAAAGCAGCCACGGCAGCAGTGTGCGGCGGATGTGTATGTTCAAAGTGGAACGAAAAAATCCGACGTACTTTCTGTAGTCCAACATGTGCTTTGCGTCGCTCTGACCTTCCTGTTTTTGAACTTTACATGGATGCTGTTCCGTTCTGCAAATCTGTCACAGGCAGGTGAGTTTATCGGACGGTTAATCGGAGGTGGCTTTGCAGCTCCGGCGGTTCAGATCACAGAGGCGTTCAATTTGGAAGAGTTTTGGTATGTGATCAAGATTTTACATCTGGATCGTCTGCCGGGAAGCGAGCTGTACTTATGCTTTGGTTTTTTGGCAGTGGCGCTTTGGCTCGTCTTTTTTGCACGCAACGCAGGTGAGCGGGAAAAGAGCTTTGAACCGAATGGGAAAACGATGTTCGTGACGGCATTTTTGATGATCTGGTGTGTGGTGTCATTAAGCGGTGTAAGCAGCTTTTTGTATTATCGGTTTTAGAAGGTGCCGGTTTGGCTTAAATTGAGGATTAGAATGGAAGAAAACGAAGGAAAAGAGAAAAAGCAGAAGAAAAAAATGCAGCCGAAACGCTGGCTTGGCGGTTTTCTGGGCATTTTTCTGGCGGGACTTGCAGGATGTATGGCACTGGTGATCTGGGTCGATCCTTTTTTTCAGTATCATAAGCCCCTTGTGTGGTTCCCGTATCTGGTGGATAACCAGGTCAATCAGAATCCGGGATTGGCAAAGCATATGGATTACGATGGTATTTTGATCGGTTCCTCGATGACTGCAAGCTTTAACACAGACTGGTTTGAGGAGCTGATGGGAATGAAAACCCAGAAGCTTTCCTATAACGGATCTTATCCGAAGGATCTGTCCAACATCATGCAGCTGGTGTTTGACGCAAAGGGCGATCAGGTCAAGGCTGTGTACATGGCGGTGGATCAGTCCACATTTTCAGCAGATTCGGAGGAAACCAAGTTTCCGGTTACAGATTATCTGTATGATGATAACGTGTTCAATGATGTTCCATATCTGTTGAACAAGGATGTGCTGCTGGATTACATTCTGCGCCCTTTGGCGGATCGAAAGGATGCGTCGGACTGGGCGGAACTGTATAAGCCGTGGTGGACGGATGAATATTATAACAAGGCAAACGTGCTGATGTACTACGAGGCGGCAGAGGAAAAGCAGGAAGAGGAAGCACTTGCGGCGGATTATTTTAAGGATGCGGTTGAGGAAAATCTGCAGAAAAATATTCTTCCGTATATTGAAGCCCATCCGGAGACGGAGTTTTATATTTTTTATCCCCCCTACAGTATTCTGTTCTGGAACGATGTAACGCGGGAAAAGGAGCTGGAGGCGGTCATCGGCAGACTGGAATATATGACGGAACGATTGTTGAGCTATGAAAATGTCCATGTGTTCAATTTTCTGGGAAAAGAAGATATTATCTGTAATCTGAACAATTATGCGGACTATATGCATTATCATAAAAATGTCTGCCGGTATATCACGGAGTGCTTTACAACCGGTGAAAATGAACTGCATCCGGAAAATTATGGGCAAGCGTTTGATGAGATCAGGACACTGGCGATGAGTTATAATTACCCTGCGATCTGGGACGACTGGTACGACACAACACCGCGGTATGGGGAGGAATAAAGATTGAAAAATAAAATTTTTCAATCGCGAGATTTGTGTCTGCGCGCTTGACACAAACTCGGCATGCGCAAAAAAACGTGCGCAGAAATGAGAGGAAAATATGCTGCAGAAAGCATTGGGATGTCTGTTTGTGTTTGGAATTGCCCCGGTCGGGATCGGCGGACTTTGGACAAAAGGAATTGGGCAGAAAAGAGAAAAGATTTTGAACCTGTATCTGGCAGGTTTTTTGAGTGAGCTGGCGGTGTTTCAGCTGATCGCTGTGCCGGTGATGGTAAAAGAAGTTTATGGGATGAACCTGCTGGTATATCTGACAACTGCGGTTTTTGCAGTGCTGGCTGCGATGGGATTTATCTGGACGCTTCTGCGGGAACGAGACTTGCGGAAGCAGACTGGGCGGAATGAGGACGTGAATCAGCAGCAGGCGGGGCAGGCGCAAGCGTGCAGTCTGCGAAAATCGACGATTTCGGGCACTGGTAACGGAGCACGGAACCGCATACGTCGAACGGCAGTTCAAAATCCGGAGCGTCTGCTTTTCTGGCTGCTGTTTTTGGCATCAGTGGGATATCAGATGTACATGGCCTTTGCCTATGCATCCTTTGACGGGGATGATGCGTATTATGTAGTTCAATCTGTGTTGGCGGATCAGACCGGCGTATTGAACCGGATTCGTCCCTACACTGGACTTTCTACGGACTTAGATATCCGTCATGCCCTGGCGACGCTGCCGCTGTGGATTGCTTATGTGGCGCGGATGACAGGCATTCATGCAACGATTGTGGCGCATACACTGCTGCCGCTGATTTTAATTCCGCTGACCTATTATGTGTTTGTTCAGATCGGCAGAAAGCTGTTTTCCGACAGTTCTGTAAAGCTTCCGATTTTTCTGACGCTGGTTTCCATTATGCAG
>CABRZK010000037.1 GCA_902475415.1 uncultured Eubacterium sp. | reverse complement strand
GCGTGTCGGCTTTTTCTTTTTTCACCTTTCGTTATTATTATTAGAAAGAACTATATTTTTGTCCCAAGCACGACATTAAACTGCTTATCAATATCCACTTCACCAACTGATCAATGGTGGCTTGAAGGTGTATGTTGATTACAAGTAAATAACACGGCTGCCATTCAAGCTGGTGACTGCATATCAGAACGGAGATGTTTCCGTCCGGAATGCGGTCAGCTTTGCTATGCCCATTTGCAGCCAGGATTCCTCCGTTCAAAAGAAAACGGAGGAATTTTTTATGGCAAAAATCTATATCAAGTCAATCAATGAGTGGATCGAGACAACCAAAGAAGAACACGACAACTACTACAAAGACATCAACGCTTACAGACGCACACAGCAGAACCACGGTAACTGTATTTGTTCTCGTCAGAAGTACTACTACTGCAACATGGACTGTTACAGTTGCAAATATCATGTTTCAAATGATACAGGCTCGCTTGACTGTACATATGAAGATGAAAACGGAAATGAAACCAGTCTGGTGAATATGATCCCGGATGACGGAAAAGATGCTGAATCTATTGTGACCGACAAACTTTTCCTGAAACTGCTGTTTGAACGATTGGACGAGCTTATGCCGGAGGCAAAGTTGATTGGTGAGCTGCGTCTGAAAGGACAGAACGACAATGCGATCTCTCAGCAAATGAATATGCCCAGAACCACAATGCTTTCCCGCCTGAATAAGGTAAAAAAGATCCTTGAAAAAGAATTTCCGGAAATTTTTGAAATTCTTTCGTCAAAATGATTTTTGCTTTCCATTGAGTTAATGGAAGGAGGTAAAACACCATGACCAAACAAGAAATTGAACTCGTTGAGGTGCTTATAACAATCAGTATTGTTTCAAAACACCTCGCACACAATCTTATGAAGGAGGAAAAGACAAATGAGTCAAATCAAGTTACTTCTGGATGTGATTGCAGATATCCGCAGCCTTGGCGACAGTCTCGAAACGCTTGCACAGGCACTCACAGCAAATGAAATCGGAAATCTTGATGATTACGAGGAGATTTACAATCCTGAAAAGGACGAACCATCCGCTGCTCCTGAACCGGTTACTTTTGTTCAGCTCCGCAGCCGCCTGGCGGAAATTTCCCGTGACGGACACACCAATGAAGTTAAGCTGCTGATTACAAAGTATGGTTCGAACAAGCTGTCGGACGTGCCGGAAAAAAAGTACGCTGAACTTCTTGCAGAAGCGGAGAAACTATAATGCCGGATATCCATTCAAATCTCCCGCCCTCATCAAGTGAACGATGGATAAAATGCCCGCCGTCCGCTCTGCTGAATGTTGGCGGAAACACAGGTTCATTATACACACAACAAGGAACAGATGCTCACAGTCTTTGTGAATACAAGGTAAAAAAGGAACTGGGATATAAGGTGCGTGATCCTACAGAAGACCTGACTTTCTTTGATGAGGAAATGGCTGAACATACAGATGCCTATTGTGAATTCATCATGGATCAGATTGCAGATGCAAAACAGAACTGCTCCGATCCTCTGGTTCTGGTAGAACAAAGACTGAACTTCTCCCGCTGGGTGAATGAAAGCTTCGGGACGGCAGACTGTGTAATCGTCGCAGATGGAACAATGTCCGTCGTGGATTTTAAATACGGACTTGGTATCCTTATAGATTCTGAAAACAACAGCCAGATGCGAATGTATGCATTAGGTGCATTGGATATATTTGAATGCCTGTATGATATACAAAAAATCCGTATGATCATCTTTCAGCCACGTCGGGATAATATCAGTATCTCTGAAATCACAAAGGACGAATTACTCGCCTGGGCAGATGAAGTTCTTGTTCCTGCGGCTAACCTTGCCGCAAAGGGTGAAGGAGAATTTAAGGCAGGAAAGCACTGTCAGTTCTGTAAGGTGAAAGCACAGTGCTGGACAAGAGCTGAATATAACCTTCAGCTCGCAAAATACGACTTTGCTGTTCCCGATACACTTACTCAGAACGAAATCAGTATGATTCTGGATCGTGCTGATACCTTTATCAGATGGGTAAATGATGTAAAGGAATACGCATTGGAACAAGCTGTCAGCGGTACATCCTATCCGGGATTCAAAGTAGTGGAAGGAAGGTCAAACCGCAGATATACAAATGACGAAGCAGTAGCAGCTGTGTTAACAGATGCAGGATATGACCCATTTGAAAAGAAACTTATGGGTATTACTGCAATGACAAAACTGCTCGGCAAAAAAAGATTTCATCATATGCTGGGTTCTCTGATTGAGAAACCACATGGAAAACCAACGCTTGTACCGGAATCGGACAAGCGACCGGCATGGAATACAGCCGGTGACGATTTTAAGGAGGAATAATCATGGCAAAATTCACAAATCCAACAAAAGTAGTTACAGGAAAGAATACTCGTTTCAGCTATCTCATTGTAAACGAACCAAAGGCAATTAACGGCGGTACACCAAAGTACTCCGTTTCTCTCATCATTCCGAAGTCCGATACCATGACTGTTGAGAAGATTCAGTCTGCCATCAGGGCTGCATACGATGAAGGTCAGTCCAAGCTCAAGGGCAACGGCAAATCTGTACCAACACTTCAGGCAATTAAGACACCTCTCAGAGATGGTGATGAAGAACGTCCTGATGACGCAGCTTACAAGGGCTGCTATTTCATCAATGCGAACAGTACATCAAAGCCTGGCATAGTCGATGCAGATTGTCAGCCGATTCTTGACACCAGCGAACTCTATTCCGGTATCTATGGCCGTGCATCCATTAACTTCTATACTTTCAATACCAACGGCAACAAGGGCATTGCCTGCGGATTGAACAACCTTCAGAAACTCCGTGACGGTGAACCGCTCGGTGGTAAGTCACGTGCAGAAGATGATTTCGCTGATTTTGATGATGACGATGACGATTTTCTTTCTTAAATAACTGAAATGTCGGGAGGGCGACTGACGGATATCCGTCCGGGCGGGATGAAAGGAAGCTGACTTATGAACCGAATGTTTATTGACCTCGAGACTCGGAGTGATGCGGATATTACTAAGACCGGTGTATACCGCTATGCCGATTCTCCCTGTTTTGATATACTGCTGTTTGCGGTATCCATTGATGATGCACCTGTTCAGGTATACGACCTTGCACAGAATGATATTATCCCCGACAATATTCTTCATGCACTGGCAGATCATAATGTTATGAAACACAGTTTCAATGCTTCCTTCGAACGTGTTTGTATTTCTGTATGGCTCAAACGAAATTATCCGGAACTATTTCATGGATACGGAAGCCCTCAGGATTCTGTCAGTGATTATCTCGATCCTGAATCGTGGAGATGCTCTATGGTAGCGTCTGCTTATCTTGGATTACCGCTGACACTCGTCGGTGTAGGTGCTGTTCTGAAACTGGAACAGCAGAAAATGACTGAAGGCAAAGCTCTGATCAGATACTTTTGTGTACCTTATGATACAATTCATGGTGTTCCGAAATTCCGCTCCCCTGCTGATGCACCGGATAAATGGAAGATTTTCAAAGCATATAACAAACGGGACGTTGAAACAGAAATGGAAATTGAAGCTAAAATCTCAAAGTTTCCTGTGCCACAGTCCGTATGGGAAGAGTATATTCTCGATCAGAAAATCAATGACAGGGGCATTCAGGTGGATATGCCTTTTGTACAGAATGCCATTCAGATCGGTGATACAGTGAAAAAAGCACTGACGGAAAAATTGTCAGACATTACAGGGCTTGAAAACCCAAATTCTGTACAGCAAATGAAAAACTGGCTGTCTGAAAGCGGTCTGGAAATGCAGTCACTGGGGAAAAAGGAGGTACAGGATCAGCTGTTAACCGCACCTGCCCATATCCGTGAAGTATTGCAGCTTCGTCAGCAAACATCAAAATCATCAGTAAAGAAATATACTGCCATGCAGAATGTTGTATGCCATGATCATCGTGCAAGAGGAATGTTCCAGTTCTATGGTGCCAATCGCACAGGTCGGGAAGCAGGCCGCATCATACAATTGCAAAATCTTCCTCAGAATCATTTGCCTGACCTGGAAGAAGCACGGGATCTTGTTCTTTCAGGAGATATCGATGCCCTGGATATGCTGTATGAGGACATTCCGGATACACTTTCACAACTGATCCGTACTGCATTTATTCCCAAAAAAGGTTATCAGTTTATTGTGGCAGACTTTTCTGCAATCGAAGCAAGAGTGATTGCATGGCTTGCAGGTGAAACATGGCGTATGGAGTCTTTTGCCAGAGGAGAAGATATTTACTGTGCATCAGCATCCAGAATATTTGGTGTTCCTGTTGTAAAGCACGGCGAAAACGGACATCTGCGTCAAAAAGGCAAGGTGGCAGAGCTGGCTTGCGGATACGGTGGTTCAGTCGGGGCAATGAAAGCAATGGGAGCAGATGCTCTTGGCTTATCCGACGCAGAACTAAAGCAAATTGTAACCGATTGGCGTGAGGCTTCTCCGCATATTGTACAGCTGTGGTGGGACGTTGAGGCGGCAGCAATGAAAGCTGTCAGGCAGAAAACATCAGCAGAAACGCATGGTATTATATTTTCCTATGAGTCCGGCTTCCTGTTTGTACAGCTTCCGGGCAGCAGACGACTTGCATATGTAAAACCTCGCATCGGAAAGAACCGTTTCGGCGGTGAATCGATCACCTATTGGGGTGTCGGCACATCGAAAAGATGGGAACGTCTTGAAACATATTCCGGTAAGCTGGTGGAAAACATTGTTCAGGGAATTGCCCGTGATTTGCTGTTCTACAGCATGAAAACGTTATCAGACTGCTTTATTGTCGGACACATCCATGACGAAATGATCATCGAATGTACCAAAGATACTTCCCTGTCAGATATCTGCGAACAAATGTCAGTTACCCCTGAATGGGCAGATGGTCTGCTTCTTCGTGCTGATGGATATGAATGCAATTTTTATAAAAAAGATTAGTCAAAATGGATTTTGATTTCCATATATAAATAGAAATATTGCGCTCTGAAAGGAATCACTTATGGCAAACAAGTTTAACAGTGAGGGCTATTACAGCCCCACAGAATTCGAAGTATTTACAAAAATAGAAAAGGAAGAGGCGGCTGTGCGAAAAGCTGCCAGTTTCCGACCGATCGTATATATTTGTTCTCCCTATGCCGGTAACATATATGATAACATTCTGAAAGCACGAAAGTACAGCCGTTTTGCAGTTGACTGTCATTGTATCCCCTTTCCCCCGCATCTGTTGTTTCCACAGTTTATGGATGATACAACCGAAAGAGATACTGCTGTCTTTATGAACATGATTATGCTCAGCAAATGTCATGAACTGTGGGTGTTTGGTGATGTGATTTCAGACGGAATGAAGACAGAAATTGACAAAGCAAAGAAGAAACACATGAAGATCCGTTATTTCACGGAGGAATTGGAGGAAGTATGCAGATAACACTTTTTCAGGCAGACTGTCTGTATCAGCCTGCAAACTGTCAATATCCACACAAAATGGTGATCACATCAAAAACAGATATGGCTAAGCTGCAAAGCCGTGATCACGTCTGTGCGGAGTACAAAAACAATTATCGCAGCAATAACAATTTCATAGTATCTGATAACATTCCTATGGATTGTGACAATGAACATACGGAAAATCAGGATGAGTGGATTACAGAAGAAAAGCTGGATGCAATATTTCCCGATGTCGGATATATTCTTG
Organism: uncultured Eubacterium sp.; assembly: GCA_902475415.1. Classification (GTDB taxonomy): domain Bacteria; phylum Bacillota; class Clostridia; order Lachnospirales; family Lachnospiraceae; genus Eubacterium_I. The sequence continues at coordinate 7,746 of CABRZK010000037.1, read as the reverse complement.
TATTCAGCCGCAATCACATGAAATCAAAGGATAGAAAAGCAGCACGACCTCGCTTTCATGTATATTTTCCAATTCACATAACCAGTGATGCAGACAGCTATGTTGCATGCAAGCATAAGATTTTTTCAGCATATCCCTTCTTTGATGATAACGCTCTCGACGCTGCCCGTTTTTTGTATGGCTCACCCGGCAGCAGCATTATCTGGCATGAAGGCAGTCTGACAATTGATGATTATCTGACACTGATGTCAAAAGCATCAATTCCACAGGGACGTCGTAATGCTGCTATGTCACATTATGCAGGAAAAATTCTGAAAAGACTGGGGGAAACTGAGAAATCATATCGGAAATTCCTTGAAAAATCACAGGAGTGTGAACCTCCGCTTGAACAGAATGAACTTGATAAAATATGGGCAAGTGCCTGCAAATTCTACAAAAAGATCTCCTCTTCTCCCGATTATATTCCACCTGATGAATACGGCAACGGCACTCTGAAACCGGATGATTTTTCTGATATTGGTGAAGCAAGGACTTTTGCAGCAGTATATGATGGTGAGGTTTGCTATACAGAAGCGACCGGATTTCTTCGTAACAATGAGATCTACTGGATGGAATCCAGACAGCGACCGATTGCGGCGATGATGGAACACACAGATGCACAGCTTGAAGAAGCCGGGAATATGATTGAGGCGTCTTATGAAAAGTTAGAATCCCTTGGTATTTCCCGTGGACAAGCTATGGCAGGCGGAAAAAAGCTTCTGGAAGCTATGAATTCTGATCAGGCAGATGCGTATGCCGAATTGCAGAGCAATAAGTCTTACTATGCTTTTGTTATGAAATGCCGTAATATGAAAGGGTTAAAAGCTGCAATGGAAGCAGCAATGCCTCTGCTTGAAAAGCAGCCGGACGAACTGGACAGCAATCCTTTTCTCCTGAACACACCCTCCTGTACCTTGAATCTGACAGAAGGTCTTTCGGGTATGCAGGAACACAATCCGGAAGATTATATCACAAAAGTCACTGCTGTATCCCCTGATGACATCGGTGCAGATATATGGAACGATACACTTAACCTTATTTTCTGTGATGACAGAGAGCTGATTAAATATGTTCAGCGGATCGTCGGAAAGGTGTATATTGAAGCACTGATTATTGCATATGGAGAAGGGCGAAATGGTAAGTCTACATTCTGGAATGCAATTGCACGGGTGCTTGGAAGTTATGCAGGTAATATGTCTGCGGATACCCTGACAGTAGGATGCAAAAGAAATGTAAAACCTGAAATGGCAGAACTGAAAGGAAAACGCCTTATTATTGCAGCGGAACTGGAAGAAGGTATGAGACTGAATACCAGCGTGATAAAACAGCTCTGTTCAACGGATGCAGTCTATGCCGAAAAGAAATATAAAGCACCATTCAGCTTTATCCCCAGCCACACACTGGTTCTTTATACCAATCACCTTCCGAAGGTTGGTGCTTCTGATGCAGGAACATGGCGAAGACTGATTGTTATTCCGTTTCATGCCAGAATCGAAGGTGACAGCGATATTAAGAATTTTGCGGACTATCTTGTTGACCATGCAGGCGGTGCAATTCTGAAGTGGATCATTGAAGGTTCACGCAAAGTAATCGCAGAAGGCTTCAATATGAAACCTCCCAAAGTTGTGTGTGATGCTGTAGCTGATTATCGTGAAAACAATGACTGGCTTGGAAAATTTCTGAACGAGAACTGCATCATGGATGCGTCATATCAGGAAAAATCCGGTGAACTGTATAAAGCGTATCGTACTTACTGCATCAATATGCATGAATACGCCCGCGGAACCGGAGATTTTTATGCGGCTCTGGAACAGGCAGGGTATCGAAAGAAGAAAACCAAGACCGGCATCATCATCCACGGGCTTATGCTGAAAACGGATGATTTTGCCGAAGATATGAGCTTTTTAGACTAAAAGGTGCAGGTGTTGCAGGTCTTATCATAAAGTTATATATATATAGATTTTTTTGAAAAAAACACTATATAGAAAGTTATAGAAACGACCTTCTACACCTGCACCCGAAAGGGTAAAACATGAGAGAAAAGAACGTAGAATCGGCATTTATCGATGCTGTAAAAGAACAAGGCGGACTGGCATTGAAGTTGGTCTCCCCCGGCTTTAACGGGATGCCCGACCGCCTGGTGATATTTCCCAGTGGAATTATTGCATTTGTTGAAGTGAAAGCACCGGGCAAAAAGCCTGGAGCGTTTCAAGACACAGACTGCTGAAACAGTTCGGCTTCAGAGTTTATACTCTGGATAAGATTGACGATATTGGAGGAATGATTGATGAAATACGAGCCACATGACTATCAGAAATTTGCTGTCGATTTTATTGAAACGCATCCGCAGGCAGCCATATTGATCGGATGCGGATTAGGAAAAACCAGCATCACACTCACTGCACTGAACGCTCTGATGTTTGACAGATTTGACGTAAAAAAGCCGTTGATTATCGCTCCCATTCGTGTCTGCCGCAACAGCTGGGCAGCAGAAATTGAAAAATGGGATCATCTGTCCAATCTGACTTACAGTCTTGTACTTGGCACAAGCAAAGAACGTCTTGCAGCCCTGCAGAAAAAAGCTGACCTCTATATCATCAATCGTGAAAACGTACAGTGGCTTATTGAACAAAGCGGAGTAGCCTTTGACTTTGATATGGTTATTATTGATGAAATGTCCTCTTTCAAGAACCACCAGTCAAAAAGATTCAGGGCACTTCGAAAAGTACGCCCTTTTATAAAACGAATTGTAGGGCTTACAGGAACACCCTGCAGCAATGGACTTCTTGATTTGTGGGCACAGTTTCGCCTGATCGACAAGGGAGAACGTTTAGGAAAACAGATCGGACAGTATCGTAATGAATATTTTACTCCTGACTGGAACGGATTCACCTATACATTAAAGCATGATGCTGACAAAAAAATCTATCATAAAATATCGGATATCAGCATTTCCATGAAAACAACAGACCACTTAAAAATGCCGGAACTGATATCTGTATCTGTTCCCGTATATCTCAGCTATGATGAACTGCAAACATATGAGGAAATGGAAAAGCAGTATACGTTGCCGTTGTTAAATTCAGAAATCACAGCCGCCAATGCTGCGGTTCTCTGCGGAAAGCTCATACAGCTGACAAGCGGATGCATTTATGATGATAACGGCAATAAAGTAGTTATCCACAGCCGAAAGCTGGATGCTCTTGAAGATCTGATTGAAGCGGCAAATGGAAATCCTGTCCTGATTGCTTACTGGTATAAACACGAACGTGAACGTATTATAAAACGATTTAATGCCCGTGAGATTAAAACCGATGCTGACATCTGTGACTGGAATCATGACAAGATCCCGATCGCACTTCTGCAGCCGAGTGCAGCAGCACATGGCCTGAATTTGCAGGATTCATCCGGAAATACAATCATCTGGTATACAATTCCATGGTCACTGGAACTCTACCAGCAGACCAATGCAAGACTCTGGCGTCAGGGACAAAAAGCTGAGTCCGTTGTGATACAGCACCTGACAGTACAGAATACCATTGACGAGGAAATCATGACCGCTCTGGAAAACAAAGATAAAACACAGTCGGCAATGCTTCATGCAGTGAAAGCGAGGTTGAAATAAATGAACGGATATCAGCATCTTGCAAATGCAATTATATTGACAGCATATAGCGATTACCGAACAGTACTAAAAGACTTGAAAAAATATCCCCGAAATGAAGATCGTCTTCAGGAAATAAAAATCCTCGAACGTTTATTCTGTTCAGGCTGGTATGAGATGCTGACGACCATAAACGCAGAATATATTACAAATAAAATCAAGGAGGAAGTCTGGAATGGATGCCAGGGAAATGTTGAATCTTCCAACAAAATATAAGCATATCATCAATATGAGAATGACAAATGCCCACGAGATGTACGTTCAGCTGACCTCCCCTTCTATGCACTATGGTGACCGGATCGGCTCTCCTGGCAGCAGAAACAATACAGGCTTTGTAAGTGGTCTGGACAGAATCGATGCATACAACGAAGAAACAGAAAAATTGAAGGCTGAGTACGTTGCAGTCAATCATAAAATTGAAAACTGTATTTTTCATCTTGAAAATCTGATGGAACAGCAGATACTGACTGACCTTTTCCTGCATTTCAAAACACAAAGAGAAACCGCTGCCAAATACAACTATTCACAAAGACAGATTCAGAGAATCCGTGATGCCGGAATTGAACATCTGGATGAAATCCTGAAAAAGCACCCCCACATGACAGATTTTGATACGCTTTAAAAGATGTCGGGAAATGTCGTTCAATGTCGCTTGATTTTCGTTTTGATATGTGGTAAAATGATACTATAGAAAATTATACATAACCGTTGGATAAAACCAGCGGTTATTTTTATACCCTGACGGAGGTACAGTATGAAAGCAAGAGAATATCTAAGAACAATTCAGAAGCTTGAAAGTGAAACCAAGGAATGTTATGGACAGGCGGAATACCTGAAGAACGCCATTAACAACCTCTCAAATCAGAATGCCATTGAAACCGTTGAGGAACTTATCGTTGACCTTATGGACGAGGCATCTGATTACGCAATTCATCGTGTTCATCTAATAAATGAACTTTTAAACGTTGATGACCCAATGCAGTATACGCTTCTCCACTATCGCTACTGCCTCGGTTACGGCTGGAACAAGATTGCTTACAAGCTTAAAGTGAGCGTAGGATTTGTGAAGAATCTTCACGGTGAGGCGTTGAAGTCGCTTGACAGATATCTTGAGGAATGTTGCAATGCCGAAGAAGAGTAAACACCCTTGTGGTTACCCAGGCTGCCCACAGCTTGTTGATGCAGGACAAAGATACTGCGAGAAACACAAACAGCCTGACAGACCGTCAGCTGCCAAGCGTGGTTACAACAGCAAGTGGCGTAGGCTCAGTAAAGTTTACCTCCGCAAGCACCCGATGTGTGTACGTTGCTTGCAGCAAGGACGATATGTCCCTGCAACGGTAGTCGACCATATCATTCCGCATCGTGGCACCCCCGCTTTGATGTGGGACGAATCCAACTGGCAAGCCTTATGCAAACCCTGTCACGATAAAAAGACAGGCAATGAGGACAGCAGACCTGTTTACTCCTATTAGTTTCAAGTTTCTCCTAAAACCACTATTCTTTTAGGAGAAAACAGCCCTGGGGGTATAAAAATCCCTAAAAATAGACAAAACATTGACCGGTGGCCCCTCTCACGCACAAAAACGGGTATTCAAACGCCCTATTGCCCCCTCAGAGATAAAAATACTGAAAAACACCGATAACATCTAACTTTGCCGACTTTTACAGCCAGCATTTTTCATGCCCGATTTAACATTTTTGTTTGAATTTCTTTGATTTATGAAAGGCGGTGACATCATGGCGAAAGACGGTACAAACCGAGGCGGTGCAAGACCGGGTGCAGGACGACCAAGAAAGGCACTCGCTGAAAAGATTGCTGAGGGAAAAACTACTGAAGTTATGATGCAACCTGCGGATATAGAATCCGCTGAAACACCGCCTGTCAGAGATTTCATGAAAGAATTACAGCGTGACGGCACAAAACTCCTTGCAGATGATGTGTATACAGAAACTTATCAATGGCTGAAAGAACGTTCCTGCGAGAAGATCGTCAGCCGTCAGCTTGTGGAACAGTATGCCATGAGCATTTCCCGTTGGATTCACTGCGAGCAGATCGTTACCAAATACGGATATATTTCCAAACACCCTACAACTGGTGCGGCAATTGCCTCTCCCTATGTAGCGATGTCACAGAACTACATGAAACAGGCAAACCAAATCTGGAATCAGATTTTTCAGATTGTGAGGGAAAATTGTTCTGTGGAATTTCAGGGCAATCCGCAGGAAGATATGATGGAAAAATTGCTGAGAAGCAGAAAGTGAGAAATACATGAAAGCAGATGTTCAATTCTGGAGAGAACTGAAAAATAATAAGCCATTCCTTACAAAACAGCAATATAGAACTATCAAGGGACAAGCCGTAAAAGGCAATATTGATGCTGCCCGAAAAGGAATGCTCAGAATTCAGCAGAGGAGGAATTACAGATGACAATGACCACAGAATTTCAGCTTGTTGACATCAACAAGTTAGTGCCTTATGCAAATAACGCTCGTACACACAATAAAGAACAGATTCTGAAACTCCGTTCTTCCCTCCGTGAGTTTGGATTTGTGAATCCTGTCATTATTGATAAGGAATATAACGTTCTTGCTGGGCATGGCAGAATTGAAGCTGCAAAGGCTGAAAACATTTCAGAAATCCCGTGTGTATTTGCTGACCATCTGACGGAAGCACAGAAGAAAGCATATATCCTTGCTGACAACCGTATGGCGTTAGATGCAGGCTGGGACGAAGAACTGCTTGCTGTTGAGATGGAAGAACTCCAAAATCTCGGATTTGACCTTGGTTTGACCGGTTTCGATGAATCTGAAATTGCTGATTTATTTGATACAAACAGCGGTGATGAAGTCAAAGACGATGATTTTGACCTTACCACAGCACTTGAAAAGGCTGCATTTGTACAGCGTGGCGATATCTGGACTGTCGGAAAACATAAGCTGATGTGCGGTGATGCGACATCAGCCGAAGATGTATCTGCTCTTATGGGAGATACAAAGGCAAACCTCATTCTGACCGATCCGCCCTATGGTGTTTCTTTCAAGAGTTCCAGCGGACTTACCATTCAGAATGACAGTATGAAAAACGAAGAATTCTACAACTTTCTTCTTGCTTCATTCAAGTGTATGGCTGATCATCTTGAAAAAGGCGGTGCAGCCTATGTATTCCATGCGGATACGGAGGGACTGAATTTCAGAAAAGCTTTCATTGATGCCGGATTTCATCTTGCAGGCTGCTGTATTTGGGTAAAGGACAGTCTTGTGCTGGGTCGCTCTGATTATCAGTGGCAGCACGAACCTGTGCTGTATGGCTTTATGCAGAACGGCAAGCATCACTGGTATTCAGACCGTAAGCAAACGACCATCTGGAATTTTGATAAGCCAAAACGAAATGCAAATCACCCAACTTCAAAGCCCCTTGACCTTTTAAGCTATCCCATCGGAAATTCCACACAGGCAAATGGTGTAGTTATTGATACGTTTGGCGGCAGCGGTTCAACCCTTATGGCTTGTGAACAAATGAACCGCATTTGTTACACAATGGAACTTGATGAAAAATATGCATCGGTTATTCTCCGCCGTTATGTTGAGGATACCGACGATGCTGACGGTGTGTATGTTATCCGTGACGGAAAGCAAATCGCATATTCTGAACTGGTGAAAGAGGTGAAAAAGCCTGATGAATAAACCTCTTACGCTCGGCAGTCTTTTTGACGGTTCAGGAACATTTCCTATGATGGCTATGCTTTCCGGCATTGTGCCTGTCTGGAAATCAGAAATTGAGCCTTTCCCTATCGCTGTAACCGAAAAGCGACTGCCGTTTGTAAAGCACCTTGGTGACATCAACAGCATCAACGGCGCAGAAATTGAACCTGTGGATATTATTACTTTCGGCTCGCCCTGCACTGATCTTTCAGTTGCAGGCAAGCGTCAGGGTTTGAATGCAGAGCGTTCAGGACTTTTCTTTCAGGCAATCAGAATCATCAAAGAAATGAGAGGTGCAACCAATGGAAAATATCCGAGATTTGCAGTGTGGGAAAATG
>CABRZK010000036.1 GCA_902475415.1 uncultured Eubacterium sp. | reverse complement strand
CGCCTCGTTATGACCACTTCGATATCTCTCCAATTGTAATGCGTTTCGACTCAACGCAAGAATGATTATACATAGATTGCCTTGCCTTGTCAACAACTTTTTTCACTTTTTTTACATTTTTTTCATCTATGGTTACAGTTCACTCATATAGCGTCCTTACTGGTGTATTTTAACAATACTTATCATCCCATGTTCCTGTATCAGATCAGACCTGCATTACTTATTTTTCCCCCAATTCACGCATCAGAAATGCCTTTGCCACCGACAAATCTTCCGGTGTTGTGATTTTTATATTATTGTAGCTTCCTTCATACAGCTTGACAGGCATCTGCAACATGGTCTCTACTACCATTGCATCGTCTGTAATCTGTATTGTCGGCATGTCCTGATACATTTTTTCATATGCATGATAAATCAACGGATAGGAAAACACCTGCGGAGTCTGAATGATCCATACTGACTTACGCTGTGGTGTTTCTTCCACAAATCCTTCTTTATTTATTATTTTTATTGTATCCTTGCTTGGCATTCCCGCCGCACAGGCCTGATATTTCTCCACATTTTCTTTGGCACGTGCTAACATGCCCTGATCAATAAAAGGCCTTGCTCCATCATGAATGTAGACATAGTCTATCCCTTTCAGGGCACAAAGTCCACGGTAAACAGAATCATAACGCTCTTTTCCACCTGCAATCACTCTGGTAACTTTCTGAAAACCATATTTTTTCACGATCTCATTCTGGCAATAAGCTTCCTCTCCAGCTCCGGTCACAAGCACTATTTCATCTATGAAACTTTCTTCAAAAGCACGAAGTGCATAATACAGCACAGGCTTTCCTTCTAATGAGAGATATTGCTTCGGTACATTACTCTTCATACGTGAGCCTTTTCCTGCTGCCAGCACAATCGCTGCATGGTGTTTTTTTTCACTCATATCAGCGTTCTCCCAATTTCAAATTCGGAACAGCATTCAGATCCCAGCCGTGACGGGTTCCTGCCATATATTCATAATATGCCGCTGCACCAATCATAGCTGCATTGTCTGTACACAAAATCGGTGAAGGATGGTAAAATGAGATTCCGCGTTCCTGACACGCTGCACGCATCCCGTCGCGTAACGCACTATTGGACGCAACGCCCCCTGCAATGGCCAGTTTGTCAATTTTAAATTCTTCTGCAGCATGCATCGCATGTGCGATCAGCACATCCGTTACCGCTTTCTGGAAGGAAGCTGCAATATCTGCCGGTACAATCTCGATATTTTTCATTTTACAACCATTAATATAATTCAATACCGCTGATTTTACACCACTGAAACTAAAGTCATACGGATTATCGTTGACTTTTGCTTTCGGAAACGGAATTGCCAGCGGATCTCCTTCTCTGGCTGCTTTTTCTATCTTCGGTCCGCCTGGATAACCAAGTCCGATGGCACGGGCTACTTTATCAAAAGCTTCACCTGCCGCATCATCTCTGGTTCTTCCGAGGATTTCGTATTTTCCATAATCTGCCACTTTGACCAGATGCGTATGTCCGCCGGAAACCACCAGGCATAAAAATGGCGGCTCCAGATCCTTATTTTCAATATAATTGGCACTGATATGACCTTCAATATGATGCACTCCTACCAGTGGAATCTTTCTGGCATAACTGATCGCTTTAGCTGCTGCCACGCCAACAAGCAGGGCACCTACAAGCCCCGGTCCATAAGTAACGCCAATTGCATCAATGTCATCCAAAGTTACGTGAGCCTCATCCAACGCTTCCTGAATGACCTGATTAATCTTTTCAATATGTTTTCTGGAGGCAATTTCAGGAACAACACCTCCGTATAAAGTGTGTAATGCGATCTGTGATGAAATCACGTTTGATAATACTTCTCTGCCATTTTTTACAACTGCTGCCGCGGTCTCATCGCAGGAACTTTCAATCGCAAGAATCAAAACATCTTTCTCTGCCATAATAATCACTCTGCTCTTTCTTATTTAATCTTCAAATTCCAGTTCTGTCGTGCGTCCGTCTTTTCCCAGAGATGCCTCCGGAAAAATCTTACGCACTTCATCCATATAACTTTCCGCTCTGGTCAGAGACGGACTGAAATGCGTCAGCCACATTTCTCCAACTTCTGCTTTTTTTGCAAGATTTGCTGCCTCATAAAATGTCATATGCTTGTACTGACGGGCTTTTGCTTCTTTTTCTTTTTCTGCATACATACCCTCACAGATAAACAGATCTGCCCCTTTTGCACATTCTGCAATCAACGGTACCGGCCGCGTATCCGTACAGTATGTCAGTTTGATACCTTTTCGCTGCGGTCCAAGCACCATATCCGGTGTCAGTGTACGACCCTCGTCTTCGATGATTTCGCCTTTTTGCAGACGACTCCAGTATTTCTGCGGAATCTCCTGCGCACGGGCTCTCTCCACATCAAAGCGTCCCTGACGCTTAATTTCCAGCGTATATCCATAGCAGGTCACATTGTGATTGACACGAAACGCATGGATGCAGTATCCATTCATCTCAAAATCCTGCTCTTTTTCTGTAATCTCATGGTACTCAATGGAAAACGGAAGTTCCGGCGCAATCGTGCGCAATGCATTGACGACACGTTCCAGGCCTTTTGGTCCGATCATATGCACCGGTTTTGTGCGGTCTGCATTTCCAAGTGTCAGTAGAAGTCCCGGTAGACCGCTGATATGATCTGCGTGATAATGGGTAAAACAGATCACATCCAGATCATGCACACTCCACCCTTTTTCCCTGATGGCGACCTGCGTTCCTTCACCACAGTCAATGAGCAGACTGCTGCCATTGTACCGCGTCATCAACGCAGTTAATTTTCGATACGGCAAGGGCATCATTCCTCCCGTACCAAGTAAACATACATCTAACATTCAAATATTTCCGTCCTTTCCACGGTCTGAGGCGGAATCAGAAACTGTGACATCCACTGTTCCATACAGGATTCACAGATATCCGCACACTGACTGAGACCATCTTTATCCGAAAAATAGCCCCAGGTCTTTTCAAAATGGAAAAAATCTTCGGTGTCACGGTTGTATCCTTCCGGGATCTTTTTTCCACAACAATTGCAATATAAAATATCTGCTTTTCTCACTTACTTATCCTCCGCGTCATATGCGCGTTCTATCGTCTTTCAACCATAACACAGGAACTGACTACATGATTTTTCAGACACGATCTAAATCGGCGCACATCACGATTGCATGCTCTGTCGGTTTTCGGTAAAAATTCTTTCTCATTCCACAGGACGCAAATCCATGCTTCTGATACAGTCTCTGTGCCGGCAGATTACTTTCACGCACTTCCAGATAGATTTTTTCTGTCCCTCGTTTCTTTGCTTCTACAAACACTACATCTAAAATCTGATCCGCAATGCCCTGTTTTCTGTATTCCGGGCAGACTGCTACATTTGTGATTTCCCCCTCATCCAGCGAAAGGTAAATTCCACAATATCCGGCAAGTGTCTGTTTTCCGTCGTTTGTCTGCATGGCAACCACCATCAGAACATCCGGCTGTTGCAATGCATCAGAAAAAGCCTGTTCGCTCCACGGTTCAGAAAAGCACGCGACTTCCAGAGCTGCCACTTCCTGGATATCTTCCGGAATCATTCTGCGTATTTCTACCTGTAACTTGTTATTTTCCGGCATTCTGTTTCTCCAGCATTTCCTGACGTTCACGCTCTGCCTGTGACAGGCGCAGATAATCCGGACAATGTTCGGCTGCTGTCTCCAGCTTGCCTTCCTGCGCGTACTGAAGTCCAAGCCATGCCACCGCGCCGGCACGCTGTTTGTTCATATGAGCCGGTGCATAGTCATGCTGCACCTTACAGTTTTCTTCTATATAATTGTGAAATACGGCAACACCATCACCCAAAAATGTGACCGGTCGTCCCAGTTCATTCACCTGCGCAACAATTTCACTGATTCCAACCGCACACTGCTGCTGTATAATCTGCAATGCACCATCTTTAAATTCATAAATTCCGGTATAGGTCTGCTGACGTCTGGCATCCATTAATGGGCAGATCAGCGACTGATGTCCCCACAGGTTGCATGCCAGCGCATCCACCGTCGGAATATGAATCAGTGGTTTATCCAGAGCCAGTCCAAGACCTTTTGCTGTCGCTGATCCGATGCGGAGTCCCGTAAAAGATCCCGGTCCGGCCGCAACTGCAATGGCATCGATACTGTTCAGATCCAGATCAATCATTTTTGCCACTTCATCCAGCATCGGAAGCAGTGTCTGTGAATGTGTTTTTTTATAATTTACGGTATATTCTCCCAGCATATTATCGTCTTCTACGATGGCTACGCTGGCTACCAGTCCGGAACTGTCTAACGCTAAAATTTTCATGCCCGGTGTACCTCCCTGATTGTAATTGTACGATAATCGAATCCTTTTTCCAGATCTTTTTCGATCTGAACTTCCCGGTAATCCTGTGGCAGAATCTCCTCGATCAAATTTGCCCATTCAATCATCGTCACACCATTTCCATAAAAATAATCTTCATACCCAATTTCATCCATTTCTTCAATATCACCGATCCGGTATACATCAAAATGATAAAACGGAAGTCGTCCTTCCTCATATACCTGAACAATAGTGAAGGTCGGGCTGTTAATTGGTTCAGTAATTCCAAGTCCGTCTGCAAATCCCTGGGTAAACACGGTCTTTCCAACACCCAGATCACCGATCAGTGTCAGAACATCACCCGGATTTGCCTCACTTCCCAGTTTTTTTCCTAATGCATAGGTTTCTTCTGCAGAAAATGTCTCTATTCTCATCATTTCTTCCTCATCCATTTCACTTTTGTGATTCCTATAAGGATTACTTTTCTTACTTTTCTCAATCCTGTCAAATTCTATTTCTTGCATTTCACGTCTGTAAGAACTTTATTTTGCTTTCTGATTTTTCTTTCCACCATGCTGTTTCAATGAAGATTCCTCATTCTGAATCTTCATCGTCAGTGCGATTCGCTTTTTGGCGACATCGACACTTAATACCTGAACGTCTACGATATCACCTACAGATACTGCTTCCAACGGATGTTTGATAAATCGGTCACAGATCTGGGAAATATGCACCAGTCCGTCCTGATGGACACCGATATCTACAAATGCGCCGAAATCAATGACATTTCGCACCGTACCTTTTAAGATCATTCCCGGTTTCAGATCTTTCATTTCCAGTACATCGGTACGAAGGATCGGTTTTGGCATGTCCTCACGCGGATCACGTCCCGGTTTTTCCAGCTCGCTCACAATATCCTGAAGTGTCAGTGCACCCGCTCCAAGTTCTTCTGCCAGTTTCTTATAGTCGCTGATTTTCTTATGAATACCCGGAATGGCTCCCTTTTTCAGCTCATCCCCGGAATATCCCAGACGTTTCAGTAACGCTTCGGCCACACCATAACTCTCAGGATGCACACTGGTCGCATCCAGTGGCTGGGTACCGTCACTGATTCTTAAGAATCCGGCACACTGTTCAAAGGCTTTCGGTCCCAGTTTGGCTACCTTCAGTAACTCTTTTCGATTCTTAAATATACCATTTTCTTCCCGGTATGCAACAATATTTTTTGCAATGGTCTTGTTAATTCCGGAAACATGCTCCAGAAGTGGTACCGAAGCCGTATTCAGGTCTACACCGACTTTATTGACACAGTCTTCCACAACGCCTTCCAGCGCCTCGCCCAGACGTTTCTGGTTCATATCATGCTGATACTGTCCGACGCCAATGGATTTCGGATCGATTTTTACCAGTTCTGCCAGCGGATCCTGCAATCTGCGGGCAATGGAGGCTGCACTTCGCTGTCCTACATCAAAATTCGGAAATTCTTCGGTGGCAAGTTTACTTGCGGAGTAGACACTTGCGCCGGCCTCATTAACGATCACATACTGTACCGGAACCGGAAGTTCTTTCAGTAACTCTACAATAACCTGCTCGGATTCTCTGGATGCAGTACCATTTCCCACGGAAATCAGTGTAATATGATACTTTGCAATCAGTTTCTTCAATACTGCTTTTGCTTCTGCCACCTTATTCTGCGGCGCAGTCGGAAAAATAACAACCGTATCCAGCACTTTTCCCGTAGCATCTACCACTGCCAGCTTACATCCGGTACGGAACGCCGGATCCCATCCAAGAACTACCTGTCCACGAATTGGCGGCTGCATCAGAAGCTGCTCTAAGTTCTTTCCAAATACCCGGATGGCCCCTTCCTGCGCTTCCTCTGTCAGAGAACCTCGAATTTCACGTTCAATCGCCGGGGCGATCAGTCTCTGATAACTGTCTGCCACAGCCTCTTTTAAATATGGTGTTGTATATGGATTCTCCCGACGAATCGTTTTCTTTTCCAGATAACGGATAATCTCCTCTTCCGGCGCATCTATTTTTACCGTCAGGATTTTTTCTTTTTCTCCACGGTTCAATGCCAGAATCCGGTGTCCAGCCAGTTTTGCAACCGGTTCTTCAAAATTATAATACATTTCGTAGACAGATTCTGCCGTTTCATCTTTTGCCACGGAGGTCAGAGTACCTTTTTTCATTGTTTTTTCTCTGATATAGGTACGATAGTCCGCTTTATCAGCGATGGACTCTGCCACAATATCCATAGCTCCCTGCAAGGCTTCCTCTGCAGATGTTACGCCTTTTTCTTCTGAAATATATTGTTCCGCTTCTATTTCCGCCAGATGATCCAGTTTTTGTAAAACAAGAAGATTTGCCAGCGGTTCCAGTCCCCGTTCCTTCGCGATAGTTGCTCTGGTCCGACGTTTCGGTCGATACGGACGATACAGATCATCCACCGCCACCAGGGTATCTGCTGCCAGAATCTGATTTTTTAACTCTTCTGTCAGTTTTCCCTGTTCTTCAATGGAAGAAATGACCTGATCCTTTTTATCTTCCAGATTACGCAGATAATTTAAACGCTCATATAAATTTCTGAGCACTTCATCATTCAACGCACCGGTTGCCTCTTTTCGATAACGGGAAATAAACGGAATGGTATTTCCCTCATCGATCAGTTTCACAGCAGCCTGCGCCTGTCCCGGACGAATCTGTAATTCTTCTGCAAGTTTCTTTATAATATCCATATATAATTCCTTTCTGCCAAGTGATTATAGTGTATCATACATTCTTTCAGTTGTCATTTTCCGATGCACATGTTAGAATCATTTTCTAAAGGAGGCCTTATAACATGTATGAACAAAATGAAAATCCATGGAATGATTCTGACAATCAACAGAATCAGCAGAATCCATTTCAGCGTGATCCTGTACCCGGAAATGCATCCAACGGTCTGGCCGTTGCAGCCCTGATCTGTTCCATTCTGAGTATTGTATCCGTCTGCTGTCTGTACGGAGCTTTTGTATTCGGTGGTCTGGCAATCATTTTTGCCCTGCTTTCCAGAGGCACCCGTAAAAAAACAGTCGGAGCCGCACATACAGCCCTGCTTCTTGGCGCAGCAGGTGTTCTGATCAGTGTCGTTATCACCATCGGAAGTTTTGTCTCTGTCAGCCGTCAGTACGGTGGATTTGACAAATTTCTTGAACGGTATACATACACATTAGAGCATAATTTCGGTATTGATCTGACTCCGGGCAGTAACGGTTCCGGTACAGATAATGGTTCCGGCAGTGACTCTATCCTGAACAATGGTTCCGGAGACCGCTTATAACAGTCATTGAAACACTGTTCAAATCCATTGCTAAAAACACTTCGGATTCTTTTTTAAGCACAACGCTTTATAAAAACGGTTCGATTCCTGTTTTTATATAAAACAGATTTTTTACTACAAAATGAATCATTACGATAACAAGAGAAGCATAAATCCATGCATGTCTGTATTTCATTCCAACTAAAATCCGATGCCTGCTGATGCGTTCTATCGTCTGGCTGATCATAAACCAGGCAAATACAACAGTTGCATAAAAGATCATCGGGAAATCCACCATACAGACAAGCAATTTTCCGGATAGCAAAGCTTTCAGACTTCTGGTTCCTCCACATCCCGGACAGTAGTATCCGGTCAGTGTATGAAATATACAAGGTGGCATCCGAAATAACTGATGCATATCTGGGAAAAGAAAACGTTTTGAAATAATCAGAATACCAATGACAAGCAGGATTCCCCATCCAAAACGATATAATCTTGTCTCTAATGACGTTTCTGATTCTCGCATTTTTTGCTTCCTCCTTGTTCTCACACTATTTTAACAGATTGGAGCATGATATCAATATGAAATCTTTTGCAGATTTAAAAGCAAATGCCAGAAATGCTTTGCTTGGACGTTACAGTGTGCTGATCGGTGCCAGCATTATTGCCTGGCTCATTTCCGGACTGATTGAAATGCCTTTTACACGCATGCTGGAAGAAGGAATCTTCTATGTTCATATTCTTCGAATTATATGGGCATACATTGGAATGATCTTTGTCAGTCTGATCGCTTCTCTCTTCAACATCGGAATTACATTTATGCATATGCAGTCAGCCAGAGAAATCCGACCGCAGTTTTCGGATCTTTTATATCCGTTCCGAAACAGACCGGATAAATTTATCGGATGTGAATTCATTCTGATTCTCATTTCCTTTGTCTGCACACTTCCGGGCACCATTGTAACCATAATTGCAGCTTTCCGTTCAACATACGGTATTACCTCGTTACTTATAATCGGAATCGTTTTGCTTGCAGTCGGATGCATCGTACTGATTGTACTCACATTCGCATTTTCACAGGCACTTTACCTTCTGATCGATCATCCGGATTATCATGTGACAGAAGCTCTGCTTGAGAGTATGCGTCTGATGAGAGGCCGAAAAATGCGTTATTTTCTGCTTCAGTTATCCTTTATCGGATGGGCACTGCTTGGCTGTCTGACCCTTGGAATCGGATTTTTATGGATCATTCCTTATATTCTTCAGACCAATACACAATTCTATCTGGACTTGCACAATGCATAACGCCATTTTTGCTTTCTGAAAAAGGCAAAACAGCACATATTTTTGTTTTACAGGAAATTTGAAGGCATTTCCTGTAAAATTACAAAAGGCAGGATTACTTTCATCGCTGAAATAATCCTGCCTTATTATTTTCTGTATCTTCGCTGTACTTACAGATTAATCCTCAATAAATTTATCATGTGCTGCACGCATTGCTTTATCTACGTCTTTCTCATCTACCAGAACGGTAACACGAATCTCAGATGTTCCGATCATGCGAATGTTGACACCGATATTGTAAAGTGCTTCGAACATTCCTGCTGCCACACCCGGATGTGTCTGCATACCTGCTCCAACGATAGATAATTTTGCAACCGTAGGATCTGCCTCAATCTTCTGTGCTTTCACGCGAGCCTGATTCTCTTCAAGAACTTTTACAGCCTCATCCATCTGATCACGCGATACTGTAAAGGAGATATCCTTTGTGCCATCACGTCCGATAGACTGTAAAATAATATCTACGTTAATATTCTTCTTTGCAAGAAGATCAAAAATCTTAAACGCCATTCCCGGCTCATCTTTAATACCAATTACTGCGATTCTCGCTGCATTTTTATCTACTGCTACGCCACTAACAAGCATGCCTTCCATTTCTGTTTCCTCCTTAACAATTGTTCCTTCTGCTCTGTTTAAACTTGAACGTACGACTAACTGCACACCATATTTTTTTGCAAGCTCAACAGAACGGTTATGAAGAACTTTTGCTCCAAGTGTTGCCAGTTCAAGCATCTCATCGTATGTGATTTCTTTCAGTTTTTTTGCATTTGGAACCACACGTGGATCTGCGGTGTATACACCTTCTACATCTGTATAAATCTCGCAGGCATCTGCATGCAGAGCCGCTGCCAGAGCTACAGCTGTTGTATCAGAACCACCACGGCCAAGCGTTGTAATATCATCGTATTTATTTACGCCCTGGAAACCGGTAATAATAACGATTCTTCTCTGCTCCAGTTCGTTAAAAATACGTTCGGTATCAATGCGTTTGAATTTTGCATTGCTGTATGCTGATGTTGTATGCATAACTACCTGAAATGCATTCAAAGATACTGCTGAAACACCAAGTGACTGCATAGCCATAGACATTAAAGCGACTGATGTCTGCTCTCCGGTTGCCAGAAGCATATCCATCTCTCTCTTGGAAGCTTTCGGATTGATGTCATGCGCCATCTCGATCAGATGGTCCGTTGTTTTTCCCATTGCGGACAGAACAACTACCACATCATTTCCTGCTTCATAATCTTCGATACATCTCTTTGCTACATTAAAAATTCTTTCTTTATCAGCCACAGAACTGCCGCCGAATTTTTTTACAATTAGCATGTCTTCCTCCCAAATAAGTAATCTATGATTTCATGGCCGCACGCCACGTAGTTTCCACTGGCCTCACCTTCTGCTTCATTGTACTTCCAGTCATGCTGCTGAAGGTTTGTGCTGTCATATAAGAGATATGGCACACTGTCAGATGAATGTGTCCGCATGCAGATTGGCGTTGGGTGATCCGGTAAAACGAGCATACGGAAATCCTCTCCCGCTGCTTCCAGTCCTTCCCGAACCGGCTTAATGATCCGTGAATCCAGATACTCAATTGCCTTTACCTTACGCTCAACACTGCCCTGATGACCCATTTCATCCGGAGCCTCGACGTGGATATATGCAAAATCATACCCCTCTTTGGTCAATACGTCAATCGCTGCTTGCGCTTTTCCTTCATAATTTGTATTTAAACCGCCGTTTGCGCCCTCAACTTCAATGACTTTCATGGACGCACCTACTGCAATTCCTTTCAGAAGATCTACCGCAGAGATCATTGCACCTTTCAAATGTGTTTTCTCTTCAAAAGAAGAAAGTGCCGGTTTTGTACCAGCGCCCCAGAACCAGCATGAATTTGCCGGATTCAGGCCTTTTTTCTTTCGTTCTACATTAATCGGATGATTTACCAGAATGTCATAGCTTTTTTTCATCATTTCCCGCAGCACTGCGTCTTCCGGAAGATACTGCCCGATTGTCTGACCCAACACATCATGGGGCTGTGTCAGTTCCACAACCTCACCATGATCCCAGATCAGCAGATGACGGTAGCTGGTTCCCACATAAAACTTGTAGGTCTCATTCTCCAGTCCTTCTCTGACTGCATCCAGCAAAGTCGCAGCATCCGCAGTACTGATCTCTCCGGAACTGTGATCAATGATCGTACGATCCTCATATCGGTCCTCATCTTCAGACAAAGTCACCAGATTACATCTGAGTGCAATATCTGTATCCTTCATGTCAACGCCTATGCTTAATGCTTCCAAAGGAGAACGACCGGAATAATAAACCCTTGGATTATAACCCAGTACAGACAAATTTGCAGTATCACTGCCCGGTTTCATTCCATCCGGGATTGTGTGTACCATTCCAATTTCTGATACTGCTGCCAATCTGTCCATCTCCGGCGTATCAGCATATGCAAGCGGGGTCTGATCGCCAAGTTCTGCGATCGGACGGTCTGCCATTCCATCTCCTAAAACCACCACGTATTTCATCACTTTTTACCTCTGTTTACTTTTTATTCTCTCAAACAATCGATTGCATATCCGAATTTCATTCAATGACGGATCCGGCTATACATTCTGTCTACATTGTTTTCACTATTTCACACGAATGCACTGGAGTACTTCACCAAGCTGACTTTCTGCTTTATCATATGCGAAACCATCCATTTCGGCTGTAATAAATGCAGTTTCTCCAGTCACGCCTTCTGCCTCTACATACTCTACCGGGCCAAATGCCTGTTCAATCACAGTTTTATCTGCAGTTGTGCGGACAAAATATTTATTTTTCAGCTGTCTGTAATCTACCAATTCCAGTTTCTCCTCGCGCCATTCTACCGGAATATTTTCATCGAGATGTCTTGCAATCTCAACGATATCGCCGACAACTGCACTTGCCGTCGGAAGTTTTCCTGCTCCACTGCCATAGAACATTGCATCTCCGAGCACGTTACCATGTACAAATACCGCATTGAATACGTCATTTACATTGTACAGCGGATGTGTCGCTTCAAGCATAAACGGTGCCACCAGTGCACAGTAACTGTCACCAGTCTTATAACTGGATGCTAAAAGTTTGATGCTTCTGCCCAGAGCTTTTGCATATTTGATATCTGTTGCTGTAATTCTGGTAATTCCCTCTGTGTGAATGTCCTGGAAATCAACCTGCTGTCCACATACCAGAGAAGTCAGAATTGCAATCTTTCTGCAGGCATCATGTCCCTCAATGTCAGCTGTCGGATCAGCCTCAGCATATCCTTTCTGCTGTGCATCCTTTAATACATCTTCAAATTCAGAACCTTCCTCAGACATTTTTGTCATCATGTAGTTGGTTGTTCCGTTTAAGATACCGGCCACTTCTTCGATCACATCTGCTGTCAGGCAGGAATTTAACGGACGGATAATCGGGATTCCACCACCTACACTTGCCTCAAACATGCAGTTTACATTTTTTTCTTTTGCGATGCGGATCAGTTCTGCACCTTTTTCTGCGATCAGAGCTTTGTTGGATGTAGCAAAATGCTTACCGTTCTCCAGTGCCTGTTTTGCAAATGTGTAAGCCGGCTCTACACCACCCATAGCTTCCACAACGATTGCCACCTCAGGATCATTCTGGATCACCGCATAATCGTGTACAATCTTGTCTTCCAGCGGATCTCCCGGAAAATCTCTGAGATCCAGGATATATTTGATGGCGATTTCATCTCCCACACGTTTTGTAATACTTTCTTTGTTTACTTTTAAAACTTCCGCTACTCCGGAACCAATTGTACCGTAACCTAATACTGCTATCTGAATCATCGTTTGTCACTCCCTTGCTAATATTTTTAAATAATGAATGCCCTGCTGCTGCTCAATGGTATCTACCATCTGTGAAATATCTCCAGTCTCATTCAGCACATCTACACTCAGTGTCAGCGAAGCAATTCCGTTGACCGGAATACTCTGATGAATGGTCAGGATATTCGCATGATAATCGGCCACGATTCGTAACACCACCGACAGTAACCCCGGTTCGTCGTCCAACTGGATTACCATCGTAATTGTCTTTCCTTTGGCATTATCATGAAATGGGAAAATATCATCTTTATATTTGTAAAAAGAGCTTCGACTGATACCGACATTCTCTGCTGCCTCCTGTACAGAAGCGGCTTTCCCTGAATCCAACAATCGTTTTGCCTCTACTACCTTCAGTAAAACCTCCGGCACAGCTTTTTGTTTCAGGACAAAATATTTCGTTTTTTCTGCCATTACGTCCCCCTTGCGTGTATTTCTCAGAAATACATCTGTTTTCACAGTAAAGATATAGTATCATAATCACACTTTGTATGCAAGCCTGTTTTTGTGTTTTTACAAATACTGTACATAAAAAAGAGCCACGCCGAAACGCAGCTCTTGTTTGCTATTAGTATAACTTTGCACCAGCCGGGATGTGGTTATCAACCATCAGAAGATGTAATTCTTCATCCTCTGA
>CABRZK010000035.1 GCA_902475415.1 uncultured Eubacterium sp. | reverse complement strand
TTGTCATAATATCTCTGCTGTGCATTCACGCGGATGAAGTTCAGGTCAAACTGTCCTTTCGGTCCGAATACTGCCTCTACCTCATCGCCCTCATCTTTACGAAGCAGACCATGATCAACAAATACACAGGTCAGCTGTTTTCCGATTGCTCTGGAGAGAAGACCTGCTGCAACAGAAGAATCTACACCACCGGATAATGCAAGAAGGACACGTCCATCGCCAACTTTTGCACGGATATCTCTGATCGTATTTTCTACAAAAGCATCCATTTTCCAGTCGCCGGCGCATTCACATACCTCATATACAAAATTAGAAAGCATTGTCTTTCCTTCTACAGTATGAAGTACTTCCGGATGGAACTGAATCGCATACAGTTTTTTCTCCTCACATTCTGCTGCTGCCACCGGACAGTCTGCAGTATGAGCAGTAATTGTAAATCCAGGTGCTGTTTTTGAAATATAATCAAAATGACTCATCCAGCAGATGGTTGACGGAGATACATTATGGAACAATTTGGAACTGTTTTCTACAAACACCTCTGTTTTTCCATATTCACGCACCTGGGCACGCTCTACTTTTCCTCCCAAAATATGCTGCATCAGCTGTGCACCATAGCAAAGACCAAGTACCGGAATACCAAGTTCAAACAACTCCTTTGTATAAGTTGGTGAATGTTGGGTCCACCGGTCAGAATGATTCCCTTTGGATTCATGGCTTTGATCTTTTCAATATCAGTCTTATAGGAATAAATCTCGCAGTACACGTTACACTCGCGGACACGTCGTGCCACAAGCTGATTGTACTGACCGCCGAAATCAATCACTATGACAGTTTCTCTGTTCATTGGATCGTTTCCTCCTTCGCAATAAATTATTTACACTTTCATTGTGGCTATATTTATTTTTATATAAAAATTTTTGTCTTACAACGACAAAAATATCCCGCCACTCTTTGTCTATTATATATTACTCCTGCCTGACTTTACAAGAGGAAATACCCAAAAAAATATACAACAGTAGTTGAACCTCCTGCTTGATGTTCATAACAGGAACAAAAAAAACATTGCAAGCTGCTGTTTCCATAGTATAATGGAGGTAGTAAAAACTAATTTTACAGCCATGTTGCAAAATCCATTCTGTCTTAGCAGGCTAATTTTGTGACAGACATAATCGCAGGAGGTATACAATATTATGGAAACATTAAAAACAATGACTTATCGTAAGTCAGTCAGAAGCTACAAATCCACTTTATCCGATGAAAATTTACAGAAAATCCTGATGGCTGCGCAGGCTGCACCGATTGGAATGGGCAAATATGACACCATGCATATGACAGTCATCCGCAACGCTGAATTATTAAACGAGTTAGACCGTAACGGTGCTGAATTTTTCGGTGATCCATCCAGAACACCTCTGTATCATGCACCTTGTCTCGTTGTAATCTCCACTCCAATTCCAAATCCGGCAATGGCTAATGTACAGTATTCCAACGCTGCCATGATGGCTGAGCATATGTGCCTAATGGCTACTGATCTCGGTGTCGGAAGCTGCAATATCTGGGGCGCGATCGCAGCATTAAATGCGAAACCAGAATTAGTTGCAAAACTCGCTCTTCCGGAAGGACACGTTCCATGCTGTGCTGTCACACTTGGTGACACAGATGATACATTTGCAGAGCGTGACATCCCTGCTGATCGTATTGCAGTATCTTATATTGACTAAGCACATCCATTGACAGATGCAAATTTGCTGGAAGTCATATCAAATGTAAGATGCCCTCTGACAGGATTGGACTATAAATTTCCAAATACATTTCATATATGTTCTGGAAAATCAATTTCAAAAGAGCAGACAGGAAAATGATTCACTTCATAAGAAGTCAATTCATCCTCTTCCTGTCTGTTTTTTATTGATGAACAATTCACGCTTACCTTTCATAGAAGAATCTTATTTGCAGACTTTTCTTCATAGTCTCTTTTATTAACATTCTGCATGCACCATAAACAACAATACATCAGTATCCTGCATGCACCATAAACTGCATTTCTACCTAATCAGTAGATAGGATATATCTATATCAGGAAGCATCTCTGCTCCGTTTTGCACTTTTTATTGTATTTTACGTTTTATACCAGTTTATATTCTTTCAGCCGATTCCGTAATATTTTGTAATCTGGACAATATCGCTCTACCTCTGCCCAAAACTCCTTTGAATGATTCATATGTCTGCGGTGCGCAAGTTCATGAATCACTACATAATCCAGTAACTCATCCGGCAAATAATATAGCTGATAATTAAAATTCACATTTCCTTTGGAACTGCAACTTCCCCATCGGGTCTTCTGATTGCGTATGGTAATTTGCCCAACAGTAACATCCATTATCTTGCAGTAATGTACAACACGATTTCCTATTTTTTCTTTTATCTGCTCTATTTCTTCCCTGGATAAATGTTCCGGTGCTGTTGCTCCCGTATCTTCCCGCTGTTCCATCCGTTCCTGCATCAATCCTGCTTTTTGCCAGATCCAGTTTTCTTCCCTCTTTATGAATTTACCCAACTCCTGATCTGACATGTGAGCAGGTATTCGAAGTACGACCATACCATTTTCTTTCACCTGCAAACCAATACTTTTTCTGGCAGATCGTATAATCTGGATTTCTAATATTTGTCCATCTTTTTTCAGCTCTAGCTCTGTCTGTTGTCGCATAAATTAACTCCTCTGTTTCTCCTGAACTACGCTTTATCTAAAATCAGTCCATTCCCTGTTGTCCTGTTTTTAACATGCTTTGTTCTATTAACTATCACAACTATACCATAGAAAAAGCAGAAATTACTCAATATTTCCTCCAGTATAACAGGTTTTACTGATTCAAACTTTCCATGCTTACGCCTTAAAAGAAAAATATCTGAACAATTTCTGCTTTTCATTTTTTACATGTGATGTTGATGCAAATTTTTTTTACTTTTTACATGTGATGTTGATGCAAATATTTCTCTCTCGTTGCCATTCCCCCACGAATGTGACGCTCAGATTTATTGATATCCAATACCACTCTGGTCTTCCCTGCCAGTGATGGGCTGATTTGTTTCAAACGTTCTGTGATGTCTTTATGTACCGTAGACTTACTGATTCCATACTTTTTCGCCGCCTGTCGCACCGTTGCATTATTGTCTATGATATATCGCGCAATTTCCATTGCCCGTTCTTCGATATAGCCTTTCACTCAAAAATCCCCGCATAAATTGCTTTTTTACAATCTATGCAGGGATTTTGTGAGGTATGTCTGTATCACACTTTCAAATTCATATAGTTCCTTTATAACATCAATTGCAATGTTTCGTATCCATCAACTTGCCGTTTCTTCATAATATCTGTCTGCTATATATTCTGCCGACTCTGCCCAGAGACCGTTTTCCGTTTCCTGTAACGTCTTATATATTTCCGATTTATAAAAGCGCAATACGGCTTCTTCAAAACTGATTTGAAAATGTTCCTACAATAATTTCAATACATCTCTGATCTGTATACATACATTCATTGTAATGTCTTTTCCGTTAAAACTATATATTTTCTCTGGCATAAGAATTCCTCCTAACTAGTTTCAGATATTCTAAAGCTTTTTCCGTATGAAATGATACCTGATTATTTACTTTACTATATCGTAATCTCTCCACTGCCTCTTTCGCAGTAAGTGTCTGCAAATTTTTCTGGAGTTTCTCATATGCAGCATAAGCATTTTTAACTTCCTGTATTTCGTTCTGTTCAGTCTCATTTTCCATCTAAACAGAAACGGTTGTTTCTCCCGAACGTAAACGACCATGAGACTTTTTATTTTTTTCTTTTGGGCGTCTCTGCTTCTTTTCGCGGCGAAGGCGATGTTGCTGCATCTGACGACTCCGGATTGCTTCATCCAGTTTTCGGAATCGGTCTTCCTGTGCGTCCTCCTGCTCTCTCATCAGATAATTCATTTCCTTAATTACCTTTTCTCCCACCTGCTCACCGACAGCCTGACCAAGCGCCTGATTGTTCTCTGCAATGGCGTTACGCACAATATCATTCATCATAAGCTGAAACTGTTCCAGCCGGGACATATCTTTTGCAGCCTCCTTCGCTACAGCCTGTCCCTGTTCTGATATTTGTGGCAATTGCCCGGATACAGCCTGACCACTATTCTTCTCTGATGCAGACAATTGCCCGGACAAAGTTTCTGATGCCTTTTGTGTAAACTGTGTTTCCTCAAAATCTGCATTTTCGTTATGAAGCATCATTTTGATTGCTTTCAGCTGATAGCCCTCTTCTTTCCATTTTTTGATCAGTTCAAATTGACGGATATTTTCTTCTGTATAGTAGCGATGTCCCATTTCATTGCGTGGAACATCTAATTCCAGTTCTTCTTCCCAGTAACGTAATACATGCGATTCCACATGCATCATAGCTGCTGCATCTGAAATCATATATCGTACCTTCTTCACGACCATATCCTCCTTTATGACTGCCTGTACACTCCGAATCTGTTCTCAAAAGCTTCCGGGCGCACATTTGTTATACTAATTGTAGCACATTTATGACGTCACTCAAGAAAAACTAATCGTAAAGTTTCGACATCTTTCACGAAGTCGTTAAATGAAACAGAGATGAACATCTGTAATGTTGAAACATACCTCTGTTCATCTCTGTCTGATACTTATTTAAAAATCATGATTCCAGATTGTGTTTGTAAAATCATTGCAAAAGACTTGTTCAAACGCACTCTGACACTGCCATTATGTTTCCGATTTTACCTTTTTGTTCATCTTCTGAAAAGTAATCGTTACTTTAAACAGATCTCCGTCCAGATACAGGTCAAAAGTTCCTCCCTGCATCATGGTCAGATTGCGGGCAATCTCAAGGCCAAGACCGCTGCCTTCGGTACTTCGGGATACATCACCGCGTACAAAACGCTCCAGCAGTTCATCTGCCTTGAAGTTCAACGGGCTTTCTGACATGTTTTTCATGGAAAATACGACTCGGTCGCCCTCAATACTTCCATTTACATACACACGGGAAGATGGCATTGCATATTTCGCCGCATTGTTATACAGGTTTTCGATCACACGGAACATTCTGCGGCCATCTGCTTCGATCAACATCTGCTCTTCCGGCAGATCACAGATCAGTTCCAGATTTCTGGCTTCGAATTTTTCCTCAAACTCACCATTTGTCTGTTTGATGAGCTGTTTCAGGTTGATTTCCTGCATCGTTAATGTAATATTACCGGAGCTGATTTTAGAAGCTTCCACAAGATCCTCTGTCAACTGTTTCAAACGCAGCGCTTTTTTGTTCAGAATCTCAATATAACCTGCAATCCGCTCATCCTGAATATTTTCGCGTTTCAGAATGTCCACATAATTGATAATAGATGTCAGCGGCGTCTTGATATCGTGCGATACATTTGTGATCAGATCTGTCTTCAGTCGTTCACTCTTCATCTGATCATCTACAGCTTTCTCCACACCATCACGGACTTTGTTAATTTCCTGTGCCAGTTCCAGATTCTCACCAGACATATGCTCTGTATTGATACGGTAATCAAGATTACCTGCTGCAAGCTGCTGAATACCATCTATGATGGCTTCTTTTCCGCTGCTGCTCTTCAACATCTTCAGATACACAAACAGGTCAAATAACAGCATCAGAAGGAAAAAGATCAATGCCATTCCTATGAAATTATTGAAACCACAGGCACAGATAATAAGCATAAATATCGTCTGCGCTCCCAGCAACGCAACATAGGCGATCAGAAGCTGTTTGTTTGCTTTTTTTGCACGGTAAGATTCCTGAATAGTCTTTCTGGAAGCATCTACTGTTTTTTTCACGGTATGCGTAATGCCACCGAAAATACTTCCGCCCAGCTTTTTCTCTTTGATTCTGCGTCCATAGGTTTTCAGATCCCATGCAAACAGAGCCGCTGCCAGTACGCCGATTACCGCACATATTGCCATAGAAGTTGCCATAGCCTGTGGGGAACCATTGAAGTTATAAGCACCGTGGTTCTGGAAAGATTCAAAGCTGTTTGCCAGACTCATTCCATACAAAGTGAACAAAAGCGTCCACAAGATCAGGTCCTTAATCATCAGAAGTTCAATCGGGAACCGATCCATCAAAACCGGATGAATCTCGTCATCCTCCGGTCTGTGACCTGTCTGCAGGCTGACCATAACAAGCATGACCACGGTAAGTGCTGCAAAAATCCACATGACAACAAATATATTCAGCGGTTCACCGGAACCAAGGGCTATCTGATCCGACACATTTTTATAAAAATCATACATGACAGAATTTCGGTAAGACACGGACTGATGTAACGTATAATTCGTATCCAGTCCCAGGAACACTTTCCATGTTCCATCTCCCAGCTCATTTTTGATATTCGTCAGCGTGTCCTTTTCCAGATAATCCATTGAACGGGATGAAGTAACTTTTCCCGTTGTCTGGTCGATACTCAGATACAGTTTCTGGTTTTCCTGTGCAGAGGAATAATCCTGACTCAGATACATAGGCACAAGCTGTGCAAACGACACTTCCTGATTGTTCCATGCCGGTACGTTTGTATACACTCTGCCATCATCAGCATTCATCAGGTAAACATAGGCATTGGTTGGAACCTGCTTCTGATTGACCAGATGGTGTACTGTTCTGGCTGCATCCAGTAAATCCTCATAATAGGTGCCAAGCATATTTGCTTCTCCGTTTGTCCGGGTAAATGCTGCCAGCGTCATGCCACTGACCGGTTTTACAAATTTTTCTTCAATGTCAATTCCATTTCCATATAAAACGTCATCCACATCGTTATAGCATTTGATCTGGTAAGATTCATAGGCATTCGGATGTCTGTCTGGCAAATCATCACCATCATCTTCTTCCGCAAACCAGTCTGAGACATCCAGTCGCTTAATGTCATACACCTGCGGATCGGTTGCATTTGTGGTATCATTGGTATTCTGCGCAGAATCCTGTGTGGCGCTCTCTGTCGTAGGCTCTGTTGTAGTGGTTTCCTCGCTGCTTGCCGAAGCCATCTCATCCTGGGACATATAGGCATCATACTCATCATAGACATATGCACCCTTATCATCCATCAGCCAGCAAAGTAGCGGATAGCCATCCGACTGATAAAAATTCTCCAGTGATTCCAGCGTATATTCCAGATTCGCATTTTTGTCTGCCGCATCCACACCTTCACTTAATTTTGAAATATCTACGGTCATGGAGCCATCATAAGACTTTCCATTTAATATCTCATTGTTAGATGAAAAATAGGTCAGTTGTGAATTCAGTTCCTGGTCCAGATAATTCAGCACTGTCTGACTGTCCACATAAGAAACCGGATGAATCACTTCACTCAGTTTCATTCCGTTCATCAGCCAGGTCAGTGTCCAGCCGGCACAGATACCGGTAATACCACCACACAAAAGCAGAATCGCTGTCGTCAGCGTCTTTGCCCATGTGCTGTAAAAATGTTTTCTTTTCATAAGGATCTCCTGTTCTACTCAACTTTAATATCCTCCATCTTGTAGCCGATTCCCCATACCACCTTCAGGTAACGCGGTTCCTTTGGATTGATCTCGATTTTTTCCCGGATATGACGGATATGTACCGCCACCGTATTATCTGCATTGATGGCCTCTTCGTTCCAGATATTTTCATAAATCTGCTCAATGGAAAAGACTCTTCCTTTATTTTTTGTCAGGAAAAGAAGGATATTATATTGAATTGGTGTTAATTTTTCTACTACTACGCCATCGACTGTGACCTGTTTCATATCATCATTGATCTCAAGTCCTCCGGTTCTGTATATATTCGAAGCCGTCTCCTGCGTCATGGTCCCCAATTTTGTATACCGGCGCAGCTGGGATTTCACTCTGGCCACCAGTTCCAGAGAATTGAATGGTTTCGTCACATAATCATCGGCTCCTACATTCAGTCCGAAAATCTTATCCGTGTCTTCTGTTTTTGCAGACAGGATAATAATCGGAATATTTGATTCCTCTCTAATTTTCAATGTCGCACGGATTCCGTCCATACGCGGCATCATCACGTCCATGATCAAAAGCTGAATATCATTTTTGCGCATCATCTCAATGGCCTGAATGCCATCATAAGCCTTCAGGATATGATATCCTTCCGGAGCCAGATAGATTTCAATGGCGTCTACAATATCTTTATCATCATCACATACTAAAATATTTATCATAATCTTTCACCTCCCCATCATTATAATCGATTTGCATGCATTCGAAAAGGAATGTTTTCTCACATATCCTTTATGCTGACACTTTAACAGACAATTCTTTCTGTAAACCGCGAGAATTTCTTAACGATTTATGAAGATAATCCGTTAAATAATGATGTAACCTCCGCATTCATCTGGCACCCACGCTCTGGTAAATGTATATAACTCTTTGCAGAAAGTTCTATCTGCGCACAAAAAAGTCCCAGTGTCTCAATTTGATCTGTTTTATATTCTGTCAGGATGTGTCACAGTTCTGCCTATTTTATAAGGAATTTTTTCTGTTCTTTATGATTTCAACGCTTTTTCTTAATGATTTGTTAAACATTGTTGCCGAAAATCCTAACATTTGCCTGTTATATTAGACTTAGTTAAAAGAAAACATTCTTTGATGTCATTCTTTGACATACAATAAATCGAAAAATATGTGTTCTCATTTTGCAAAATTTTCCGACACATAACATTTCAGAAAAACGCAGGGAGGAAAACGCTATGTTAATTACTATTACCCGTGTAATCAACTGGTCAATCTTATTTGCATTTATTGCATGTTTTTCTTATCAGATTGTCTACCTGATCGCACCTTACATTAAGAAAGAAAAACCACACAAACCATTGCAGATGCATCGTTATGCCGTACTGATCGCCGCCAGAAACGAAGAAACTGTTCTCGGTGATCTGTTGGACAGTATTCACAGACAAAATTATCCGGCAGAGCTTGTCGACATTTATGTTGTTGCTGACAACTGTACGGACAGTACCGCTGAGATTGCTTATGCATATGGTGCCTATATCTATGAGCGTTTTAACCGTGTTCAGGTTGGAAAAGGATATGCTTTAAAATATCTGCTGGATCAGATTTCCCTCAGCGACAATCTGCAGGATTATGACGGATTCTTTATTTTCGATGCAGATAACCTGCTGGATGAGAATTACATAAAAGAAATGAATCTGACATTCAATGACGGATATGATGCGGTCACCAGCTACCGTAATTCCAAAAACTTTGGTGATAACTGGATTTCCCATGGTTACGGTCTTTGGTTTCTTCATGAAGCACAGTTTCTGAATCGTGGAAGAATGCGTGTTGGCAACAGTTGTATGGTATCCGGAACCGGATATATGATTTCCCGTGAACTGATTGAAAAAAATGATGGTTGGAAATTCTTTCTTTTAACAGAAGACATCGAATTTACTGCTGACTGTATCGCAAATGATGTAAAAATCGGCTACTGCGAAAAGGCTGAATTTTATGATGAACAGCCAACCAGCCTGAAAGTATCCTGGCATCAGCGACTGCGCTGGGTCAAAGGTTATTTCCAGGTATACAGAAAATACGGATTGCAGTTATTATCCAAAATCGGATCAAAAGGCGGTTTCTCCTGTTTTGATATGCTGATGTCCAATCTGCCGGCTTTTATCTTAACAATGGTAGCAACTTTTGCCGGTCTGGCGCTGACCATTCTGGCACTTATAACTGCACAGGATTCCACCTCCGCCCTGCTCTGTATCGGAAAATTTACGTTTAATACATCCGCAGCAATGCTCGTTCTCGGTATTTACACGACCCTGACCGAATGGAAGCATATTCACATATCATGGCAGAAAAAAATCGGATATATGTTTACATTCCCGATTTATATGCTGACCTACATTCCAATCGCATTTGTTGCAATGTTCAAGAAAGTAGAGTGGAAACCGATTGCACATGGTTCCAAAATGCCCAAAACTTCACTTCGCAGAATGGTCTCTTAAAGACACATTACACAGTCAACCAGATACAACAGACAGAACTATTCTCCCGTGATCATCATTTTATTATAAATCTAAAAGCCGCAGTGGCAGGATATAATCTAATTCATTCAGACTATTTCCTGCCACTGCGGCTATATATAAATTACACTCCCATTTTTTAATCCAAACAGCTTTTAATTACTGGCATCTGCTTTTAAATTGATGATGTAGATATCCCAGGATTCTGCCATTCGATTGTTGAATAATTTTCACAAATTACTCAGATTTTACAAACTCATGTGCTTCTTCCTGTCCACGCAGTACACGAAGTCCGCCAAGTGCGAGGGATTCCATCTCGTTCTCACCCGGATATACGATAACCGGTGCGATCCACTCTGCATTTTTCTTTACTTCGTTTGTGAAATACTCAGAATAAGCGATTCCACCTGTCAGGATGATTGCTTCGATATCGCCTGCTACAGTAGCTGCTTCTTCACCGATCTTGCGGGCTACATTTAATGCCATTGCATCGTAGATCAGTTTTGCATGCTCATCACCGTTCTCAATCATTTTCTCAACTTCACGACTGTCGTTTACACCAAAATGTGCAACCAGACCGCCACGGCTCTTCATTTTCTTGAGCATTTCTTTTGTTGTCATGCCGCTCTCTCCGAAATATTTGATCAGAGACTGAACCGGAAGTCCGCCTGCACGCTCCGGGGCGAATGGGCCATCCTCGTCATTGATGATATCAGCTACTTTTCCGCCATACTGTAAAGTAACAGAAATTCCACCACCAAGATGTACAACGATCAGCTTGCAGTCTTTATACTCTTTACCGTTCTCACGAGCATATTTCATAGCTGCAGCTCTGGTATTCAGGTTATGGCCGATTCCTTTTCTTGTAATTTCTTTCAGACCTGTGATCTTTAAGATTGGCATCATTTCATCAACGGTTACACCG
This sequence comes from uncultured Eubacterium sp., assembly GCA_902475415.1. Taxonomy (GTDB): domain Bacteria; phylum Bacillota; class Clostridia; order Lachnospirales; family Lachnospiraceae; genus Eubacterium_I. Next base: position 2,700 of record CABRZK010000035.1, on the reverse strand, counting down.
TCATAGATGAAAGCCGGGATTCCAAGTGGTTTTGCGATTGCATCAGCAATAACAGCACCAAGGTTGGAAGCATGCTCCATGGCTGGTTTATTTTTCAGCTGCCATACCATATCGTCATTTACACGGTAAGCACCTGCTTTCAGCGGCGGCAGTAATCCACCACGTGCAACGATACCTGTCAGATCTTCCAGTTTTACATTTTTCTCTTTCAGGACCTCCATGATCATATCTTTACGAAATTCGTACTGGTCAACGATCAGATCATATTTTGCGATTTCATCTGCGGAATGAGAAATGCTCTCTACAAAAATCTGCTTCTCATCTTCATAGTAAGCAATTTTAGTAGAAGTAGAACCCGGATTTAAAATTAATAATTTTTCCATTATCATAATCCTCCTGCTTTTTATTTTACACCTTTATATGTTCTATATTAGCATATATCATATATCTTGCACAATATTTTTTTAACGAATTTTAATTCAATATTACTTTATTGTACATAAGAATATCTTATGCATAAGAATATGTCTCCTTAAAGTTCCCTCTTTGAAACAAATTTCCTAAAAAATAAAAAATGTACAGCCAGACAGCTGTACAAACAAAAGCAAAAAGGTTATCCGCAATCACACGAAATGCACCGCTAAGCCTACGCTATTGAAAAAAGTGTCGTGGATTAGGCATCTGCAAGCAGAAACCCTCTCTCCGAACGGATAACCTTATTTATTGTATCACTAATATATTCTCTGTGGAAGTGTTTTCCGTAATATTTCTGACGTTAGTTAGAATCCCCGGCCACCGCCACCGAACGTCTGTCCTCCAGCGCCCTGGTGAACCGTACTGGTTCCGCCACCTGATGATGGTGGAGGATCTTTCGGAATTTTACGTCGTGTCACAAACTGTCTTACAAAATGATCTTCTCTCCTGTGAAGGTCAACCGAGCCATGCTCTCTGGCATTATAATGATATCTGCCAAATTTCAGTCTGTATTTTCCGGTAATAAACAGACAGAAAATCAGGCAGGCAGCTCCACCAGCCAAAGCGGCAAACAGAACTTCTACACCTGACAAAAGCGGTCCGCTGTCCCTCGCCTGATCTTTGTAATAAATTCCGGTATCTTCATTATAAATGGTCAGATCATCTGGTTTTCCTTCCTGATAGAAAGTAACTGTATCTTCCATCATCACAAGCATAGCCTGCTTGTAATCTCCCTGCGCTGCATATTCTGTTGCGTCATCCAGCATTTCATTTAAACGGGAATCTACAATATATTTGTATGCTTCTCCCGCTGTCGCAATGTAGAAAACGCGCGCATTCATATCCAGAACGAAAGCAATTCCGTCATCACTTTCATGATACTCATTAAATTTTTCTTCTGCATAGTTCTGCGTGGATGCAACAGATGCATCATTTACGGTCAAAAGCATCAGATCCCAGCCCGTCTCTGATTCAGCTTCATCTACAGCAGCTGAAAGTTCTTCCACTTCTGTGTCTGAAAAGAGACCGGCATCATCGTATACCTGTCGACTCATCGCATATACAGGTAACGTAACGGACACGGCCATAAGTATACCCAGAATGATTCCTGACAGCCTGATCAGATACTTTGTTTTTTTCTGTAATATTCTCATCTTTTCTCCCTGATTTTGTTTCTGATACACCAGATTCAAGAATGTCCCCGGCATTCTTTCCGCGAGATGCGCATCATGCAACGTATAATATAGCCTTCTGCACATACACTTTTATCCAGAATATGAGGCTCCTTTTATCAGAATACAAAATATCCAAGTAACAGCAAAATTGCAAATACAATTCCACCAATCAATATGCCACAGAATGCCACTTTTTTCCGATCAATTGGGAGTTCTCCATAAGTCTTTCCATTCTGTCCATTCATGGAATAATAATAGGTCTTTCCATTCAATCCCTTATACGTTACCGTCCATACCGGAAGTAACGTATATTTCCACGTTTCATCGGTCAGTCTGGCATGATCTGAGATCACATGCACATCTGTGTATCCATCAATGGTATCCTCCAGCAGTGCTCTGGTATACTGTTCTATTTCACCGTGTACCTCTGCCTCCAGATCGTTTTTTTCCATATCTCGCTTTTCCGCATAGAAGCCGGATAAATATCCCATATGGAATGATTCGGCTTTGGAAAAATCGTATGGTAAAACACCTTCGGCCAGCAGACGGTCCGATTTTGTCAATGCATGCTTTGTAATCTCCCGCAGAGAAACCGCACCCTCTCGCTCCATACGATAGATTCTTGTCTCAGTAATCTCTTCGTCTCCGGCTACAAATACACGGATTTTGCTGCCTTCTGCTGTCACTGCTCCATCTACCTGTGCATCACATACCCAATATGGATAATAGATTCCGGTAAGTTTTTCGATCTGATTTTTCTGAAAAAATGCATTTGGCACAAATTTCTTTTTATGTACAAAATCAAGAAACTGCTGTTCTGCCTCTTTACGGTCAATTTCAAAGGGAACAATCTGATCCGGATGGAAATCTCCGGACAGCTGTTCTGACAAAAGTACCGGATTATGGCAATAATAGCAGAATGTTGCAGCTGTAGTCTGATCTGTTACAATCTGTGCGCCACAGTTTGGACATGTATACACAACAGCTGACTTTTCTTCACCAGCATCTTCTGTATCGTTTTCCACAGCATCAGAACCTGTTTCAGTCGCGG
>CABRZK010000034.1 GCA_902475415.1 uncultured Eubacterium sp. | reverse complement strand
CAGTCCGACTGCAAATGCAGACTCTGTGTCAATGGCTGAAAAAATTGTGGAGAACGGATTTACCACCAGAGATATTTATCGTAAAGCCGAAAAAGTGCTGGAAATCGCGCAGGCCATGGATGCACCGAAAGAAACTGTTTTGCTGATGGAAGCTGCCGGAGCCGTATCTGGTGAATTCGTTTACCTGTATCCGCCGGGGATACCGATTCTGGCCCCGGGAGAGCGGGTGACAGAGGAGATTCTGGAAACTTTGGGTATCTGTCAGAAACGGAATATGGAAGTGGAAGGAATGAAAGATTACAGTGGACAAAGGCTGGAAATCTGTACTATACTGTAACTATTCGAGACCAGGTGGATTTACAGCAAAAGTGTTAAATGTCATATGGAAATGAAGCACATTTTTGATAAACATATTTTGTGAAAAAATACACTGGAACAGTGATTAAAAAGAAAGCAGGACTGAGACATGGGAAAAATCTATTGCCTGATGGGCAAAAGTGCATCTGGAAAAGATACGATCTATAATCGCCTTCTGGCAATGGAAGAATTAAAACTCAGACGTGTAGTGCCTTACACGACCCGTCCGATGCGTTCCGGAGAAACAGACGGTGAGACTTATTTTTTCTGTACGCAGGATCAGGTGAAAGCATTTGAAAAAGCTGGAAAAATCATTGAACTGCGCGCTTATGACACCGTTTACGGTGTGTGGAAATATTTTACCGCAGATGATGGTCAGATCTGTCTGACAGAGAGTGATTATCTGATGATTGGGACACTGGAAGCGTATGAGCAGATTCGGAACTATTTTGGAACAGAAAAGGTACGTCCGATTTATGTGGAAGTCGATGATGGATTACGCCTGCAGCGAGCACTGGACCGGGAACGCACCCAGGAACAGCCCAAATATGCGGAAATGTGCCGCAGGTTTCTGGCAGACGAGCAGGATTTTTCAGAGGAAAACCTGAAGAAAGCAGGAATTGAAAAGCGCTTTTTGAATCAGAATCTGACGCAGGTGACAGAAGAGATTGCGGCTTACATCTGGCAATCCGATATTAATTCCGGCGAATGATCGGGAAACGCAGAAGAACAGAGAAATCATGAATGAAGTAGGAGCAGAACATGGCAGGATTTCGTGACATCATCGGACATGAACAACTGATCGCACATTTGCAAAGTGCGATTGCAATGGATAAAGTATCGCATGCATATATTATCAATGGCCCGAAAGACAGTGGAAAAATGATGCTGGCACAGGCATTCGCAATGGCGCTGCAATGTGAGACATCCATTCGAAACCGTGAAGAGATCAAAGGTGTTCCGAAGGATAAACTGGATATCGCGGCACTGGTGGAGCCGTGTATGGAATGTCATTCCTGCAAGCAGGCACTGGGAAATAATCAGCCGGACATTATCTATCTGACACATGAGAAACCAAATACGATTTCCGTCGCAGATGTCCGGGAACAGATTAACCATGATATAGAAATCAAGCCTTACAGCAGTAAGTATAAAGTATACATTGTAGATGAGGCGGAAAAAATGAATCAGCAGGCACAGAATGCCCTGCTGAAGACCATTGAAGAACCGCCGGCTTATGCAGTGATTCTGCTTTTGACAACGAACGCGGATGCATTTTTGCAGACAATCCGCTCCCGATGTGTCATGCTGGATATCAAGCCGGTCAGTGATGAAAAAATCCGTGACTTCCTGATGAAAAAACGACAGGTGCCGGATTATAAAGCGGAAGTGTGTGCGGCATTTGCCCGGGGAAATGTGGGACGTGCGGTGGCACTGGCTTCCTCGGAACGATTTAATGAACTGAAGGATATGACGGTTTCCTTACTGCGCAGACTGGGAGATATCCGCAATTATGATTTATTACAGGAGATAAAACCACTGAACGATTTCAAGGACGATATCAGAGAATTTTTCGATTTGGTTTTGTTTTGGTATCGGGATGTGTTATTATATAAAGCAGCAGGCAGAGAGGAACAGCTTATTTTCCGGGAACAGGCGTCGGAGATCCGGCGGCAGGCGGAGAAAAGTTCTTATCTGGGACTGCAGCAGATATTAGAAGCAATTGAGACAGCAGACCGCAGGATCCGGGCAAATGTAAATTTTGACCTGACCATGGAAATGCTGGCGTTGACAATTAAGGAGAGCATTAGATGATAAAAGTAACCGGAGTAAGATTCCGTCAGGCCGGAAAGGTGTACTATTTTGACCCGAAGAACCTGAAGCTGGAGCGTGGCAGTCATGTTATCGTGGAGACTGCGCGCGGAATTGAATATGGTACCGTCATTGTACCGCCAAAGGATATTACAGATGATGAGGTGGTGCAGCCATTAAAGGTCGTCATCCGAGTGGCGACACCGGAAGATGATCGTATCGAGGAGAAAAACCACGAGAAAGAAAAAGAAGCGTACAAGATCTGTCTGGAGAAGATTGAGAAACATGGATTGGCAATGAAGCTGGTACAGGCAGAGTACACATTTGACAACAATAAACTGTTATTTTACTTTACCGCAGACGGACGAATTGATTTCCGTGAGCTGGTAAAAGATCTGGCAAGCGTGTTCCGTACCAGAATCGAGCTGCGACAGATCGGTGTCCGGGATGAGACCAAGATTCTCGGTGGTATCGGAATCTGCGGACGCCCGCTGTGCTGTCACACATTCCTGACAGAGTTTGCGCCGGTGTCCATCAAGATGGCAAAAGAGCAGAACCTGTCCCTGAATCCGACCAAGATTTCCGGTGTATGCGGCAGACTGATGTGTTGTCTGAAAAATGAAGAAGAAACTTATGAATACTTAAACAGCCGCCTGCCGAATGTGGGAGACCGCGTGACTACTGCAGACGGACTGAAAGGTGAGGTACAGAGTGTCAGCGTACTGCGCCAGCTTGTAAAAGTAGTGGTGGATATGGGTGATGAAAAAGAAATCCGAGAATATCCGGTGAAACAGCTGAAATTCCGCTCCAAACGCCGCAGAGACCATGGCGAGCGTCTGAGCAAAGAGGAAATGCGCAAACTTGCTGAGCTTGAAGACAAGGGAGGACATTCCAAGTTAAATGAGTAATTTATTGCCGGGAGAACGAATCGACGAATTACAGCGTAATGGCTACCGTATTATTCAAAATCCGGAAAAATTCTGCTTTGGCATGGATGCGGTATTATTGTCCGGGTTCGCGCGGGCCAAAAAGCATGAGTCTTGTCTGGATCTTGGCTGTGGAAACGGTATTATTCCGATTCTGATGGAAGCCAAGACAGAAGGAAAGCACTTTACAGGATTGGAAATTCAGCCGGAAAGTGCGGATATGGCGAGACGCAGTGTGGAATTAAACGGACTGCAGGATCGGATTGACATCGTGGAAGGTGATATTAAGGATGCTTCAAAGATTTTTGGAGCATCTTCTTTTCATGTCGTGACGACAAATCCGCCTTATATGACGGCGCAGCATGGCCTGACAAATTTACATGAAGCAAAAACCATTGCCAGACATGAAGTACTGTGCAATCTGGAAGATATCATCCGGGAGAGTGCGAGACTCCTGGTGCCGGGGGGACGTTTTTATATGGTGCACCGCCCGTTTCGCCTGGCGGAGATCATATCTCTGATGGTGCAATACCGTATTGAACCGAAACGGATGCGTCTGGTGTATCCATATGTGGATCGGGAACCGAATATGGTGCTGATCGAAGGTCTGCGTGGTGGAAAATCCCGTATGACAGTGGAAAAACCGCTGATCGTATACAAAGAGCCGGGAAAATATACGGATGAAATCTATGATGTGTACGGATATTAAGCCAATTTTTGCAAAAAGACGATAGAAGGTTTCTGACAGTAGCGGGAAGAGAATGGTTCGCTGCATGGAGATCAGATATAAGCAAAAAGGGTGAAATGATTACAGAAACGAAAGCATATATGAGAAATGTGAGGTGAAAAAATGGCAGGAAAACTGTATTTATGTGCGACTCCGATCGGAAATCTGGAGGATATCACACTGCGTGTTTTGCGCACATTAAAAGAAGTGGATCTGATCGCAGCAGAAGATACCCGCAATTCCATTCATCTGCTGAATCATTTTGATATTAAGACACCGCTGACCAGCTATCATGAATATAATAAGGTGGATAAAGCGTATCAGTTGGTAGAAAAAATGCAGCATGGAACAAATATTGCGCTGATCACAGATGCGGGTACACCGGGTATTTCTGATCCGGGAGAAGATCTGGTGCGTATCTGTTACGAGCAGGGTATAGAAGTGACATCACTGCCGGGAGCAGCGGCCTGCATTACCGCACTGACCTTATCGGGACTTCCAACCCGCCGTTTTTCCTTTGAGGCATTTCTGCCAAAGGAGAAAAAGGAACGTGCGGCTGTGCTGGAAGAACTGAAAAATGATACAAGAACACTGATCGTGTACGAGGCACCCCATCATCTGCTTGGTACGTTGCGAGAATTGCAGAATGCACTGGGAGATCGCAGGCTTACTGTGTGTCGGGAGCTGACCAAAAAATTCGAAACTGCTTTTCAGACCACATTTTCTGAAGCAATCAGCTACTATGAAGAGCAGGGTGTGCGCGGAGAATGCGTGCTTGTCATCGAAGGCAAAAGCAGAGAAGAACTGGTGCAGGAGCAGCAGCAGTCCTGGGAAGCAATTTCGGTGGAAGAACATATGGAGCGTTATCTGAGCACCGGTATGGACCGCAAAAGTGCCATGAAACAGGTGGCAAAAGACCGAGGTGTCGGTAAACGGGAGATCTATCAGATGCTGTTGGATGCGGAAAATGAATCATGATCTTATTGTGTCGATAGGAATACAGGAAGTTTTCTGACATTATCAGAAACGGATGATATTGATATAGGATATGGTTTTGATATTCCTGGAAATCTTTGTTTCAAAGAGTCTGAGTATACATGAGTCATGGAAAGGAGAAGTTATGACAAAAGATTTGACGGTTGGAAGTCCGATGAAGCTGATCTGGCAGTTTTCCATTCCGCTGGTATTGGGAAATCTGTTTCAGCAGATGTATAACATGGTGGATACGGTTATCGTAGGTCGTTATCTGGGCCTGGGAGCGCTGACTAGTGTAAGTTCCACGACCTCCATCACCTTTCTGATCATTGGATTCTGCCTGGGCACCTGTACGGGGCTGGCGGTTCCGGTGGCACAGAAATTCGGGGCAAAAAGTTACAGCGATATGCGTAAATTTATCATGAATGCGGCATATCTGGCCATCTTTCTGGCAGTGATCATGACGATTGCTACCTGTATTTTGTGCGGATCGATCCTGACTTGGATGAAGACCCCGGATCAGTTTTACCAGGGGGCGTACGATTACCTGTTTGTAATATTTTTAGGCATTCCATTCACCTTTTTATATAATGTGGTAGCCGGAATTATCCGTTCTCTGGGAGATTCCAAAACGCCGTTTTACTTTCTGGTGATGTCAGCAGTTATGAATATTTTTCTCGACATGCTGTTTATCATTGTATTTAAACTGGGAACGGCAGGAGCCGGATGGGCGACGATTCTGTCTCAGGCAATTTCCGGTGCGCTCTGTTTTATCTATATGAAGAAAAAATATGATATTCTGAAAACAGAACGTGTGGAACGGAAGCTGGATATGCATTACATAAAGACATTGTTTACCATGGCAGTTCCAATGGGATTACAGTTTTCCATTACTGCGATCGGAAGTATTATGCTTCAGAGTGCGGTAAATACCCTTGGCGCTGTATATGTATCAGCTTATGCGGCAGCTACCAAGGTAAAACAGCTGGCCATGTGTCCGTATGACGGATTTGCCACAGCCAGCGCAACTTTTGGCAGTCAGAACCTTGGCGCAGGCAATCTGAAACGAATCCGGGAAGGATTGAAATCCGGAATTATCATTTCGGTAATTTACAGTATTGCAATCGGAATCGTACTGATCTTTGCCGGTTCCAAGATTGCGCTGATCTTTGTATCAGGCAGCGAGACAGAAGTACTTGGTTATGTGCAGCAGTTATTGACCTGTGCAGGATTCTTCTACTTCTTCCTGGCCTTCTTAAACTGTACGCGACTGACCATTCAGGGTCTGGGATACAGTGCAATCGCCATGTTTGCCGGACTGAGTGAACTGCTGGCCAGAGGTCTGATGTCTGTCCTTGTCATTCCAAGATTCGGATATATGGCAGTCTGCTTCACGGATCAGACCGCATGGATCGCAGCTACAGCCGTAGTAATGCCGGTATTCTTTGCAATTATGAAGAAACTGGAGAAACGGCAGGCGCTACAAAACGCGGAACAATAAATGATGTCGTGAAAAACATCCATGCATTTTTAGTGAGTTGTATGATGAAACATAAAAATTTAAACATTCTATTGCATATCTAAGGTGTATTTTTCAAGAATATCGAAAGGTGCCGGTCCAATTTCCAGTACCTTCTGATAAAAGGCAGTGTCCGTGTAAGTATCCGGATGCTGCTTTTTCATTTCTTCCTGAAGGTCATGAAATTCCAGATATCCGATGTAGTATTTCAGGTAATTGGCCGGTTCTGCGACAATTAGCTCAAAGATGTCTCGGATGACTTCCTCATCTGTAAAACCATAAGTGGAAAAGAAAGTAGCAGTGTCATCCAGCGTCCAGCCGTCGTAGTGGATGCCCATATCTGCGCTGGCATAGAGACTTAAAATGGCAGACTGGTTGGCAGCGCACAGCTTTGCAGCAGCGTCGGACAGACCACTGTATGCATAGGAATGCAGTTCGACATAGGTGGCCCATCCTTCTGTATAACCGGGAAAATTAAACAGTGAGCGAATGGGCTGATCGCACTGGCTGTGAAACCAGACATTTTGATACAGATGTCCGGGAAATCCCTCATGAGCCAGTGTAGTAAACAGTCGGATTCCTTCATAACCGTTTTTCTGATTGATATAAATCGTATTTTCTGTCAGATGATCCATCGGTGAAGTCAGATAGAAGGCGGGGGAGAGATATTCTTCCATGGCCTCATCTACATATTTGACGGTGACATTACATTTCGGAAGTTCTGGAAAATCAGCAGAGATTGCCTGTTTTAACGAGTCCAGCATTTCTTCTGGTGACTGAGAAAGGAGAGGCAGGCTGTTCAGTTCCTGATTCAGCTCTCTTTCCAGATCCGGGTTGGCCTCCAGCAAATCAGATACAAGCAGCAGATCTGTTTTGCGCTGGTTTGCAGTCCGTTTTTTTAAAGCTGCGACAGAATCACTGCTTCCGGTGGAACAACGAACCAGATATTCATAATAAGCCGTCCCATCCGGAAAATGACACAGACCGGCATTGTTGATACTGCTGTCCTGTAATTTACCCAGTACATCTGCCAGTTGTACATAAGCGGGAAAAACCTGATCCTCTAAAATGGAGCGGTTTTGCTTCTGATACGCAGCTCGATCATTTTGGGACAGTCCATCCATGGCATTGATTTTCTGCTGAAATGTTGTCACCAGATAATGTGTATCGATATTTTGCACAAAATCTTGACACTGATTGAGGATGGCCCTGGCCGTAAAGGCTGGCATAAAGCGTCCGTTTTTTGCTTTTTCCTGTTCATATTGTTCAATCTGTGAAAAATAACGTGGAATGTCAGCCAGAAGAGCCAGATAATTCGCGACATCCTGCCTACTTCGAAAGGTATATTCTGCCAGCAGGATCGGAATCTGGGACTGCAGTCCGGTAGTAGGTGTCAGAGGCTCGTCATAGCAGTACCAGGCAGCACCTGCTTTTGTCAGAGCCATGTGATCAGACAGGATATCCAACGTCAGTTGATTTTTGAAAGAAAGTTTTTTGGCATCAAATTGTTGCAGGGATGAGAGGATGTTTTCGGCAAAGGCAGCAGATTTTTTGGGAGAATCTGCGGTGTAAGAACCAAGTGTTGTCTGATAGTCTGTAATGCCATAGGCAGTCGGATCCTCCAGTGTATAATGAAGGTTCAGCAGGCTGGCAGCAGCCTCCTGACGGAACAGTTCTGCGGTATATTTTGAAAAAGCATCGTCTGCTTTCGATTTTTGGGGAGATTTTGCAGAATCAGACTGGTATCCGGAAGGAACATTACAGGTGAAGTTGTCTGCGGAAGGTGACTGTTTTTCTGTCAGTAGCTGTGCAATCCATGTGTCGGAATCCGCACATTTGCAGATAGCAGCACAGAAGATTCCAAGCCCAATGAGAAAAAGAGCCAGACAGAGGGAAAAACGGATTTTGCGGAAAAAATGAAAGTGGCAGTGACGCATAGAGGAGACCGTAAACGTATACATAGAATTACTATTAATATATGTTGGTTGTCTGCAATTATGCCACACTGTACGAGTGTTGGGTGACGGTTCGCATGCGCCATTTGAAAAACGTCCGGACTTCTTTGCAGGATTTGTGTCCGGACTTCTTTGCAGGATTTGTTACTTGCGAAACATAGTTTGATTGTGTATAATTATTTTATCAATCTATCAAAATATTTGATATACAAAATATAAAGAGAAAGAAAAAATGATACATTCGTTACAGTTCCGCAGGTTTTGACTGGCACAGATATGCATGCGGCGAGGAAACTGTAACATACATCAACCTGATACCAGTATGAGAGGAATCGGGTGGAATGGGATATTGATGATGTCAGGAGGAGCGCCTTGGAAGGATACGATACACTTCATGACCTGTTGGTCAAATTATTTAATGAGATTATGAATATAGAAGAAAAAGCGATCATTACGGAAGAGTTTAAGGATATTTCCAACAATGATATGCATATCATTGAAGCTATCGGACTGGATGAGCCACGGAGCATGTCAGCAGTGGCGAAGGATCTGTCCGTTACGGTTGGAACTCTTACGATCGCGATTAATAACCTTGTGAAAAAAGCTTATGTCAAACGTGTCCGAAGTGAAAAAGACCGCCGTGTTGTGTTGATCTCTCTGACAGAAAAAGGGGTAAAGGCTTATCATCATCATGCAAATTTCCATGATGAGATGATTAAAGCGACACTGAATGGTCTGAATGAAGAGCAGACACATGTGCTGGTGAAAGCGCTTACGAACCTGAGCACCTTCTTCCGTACTTATGGAAAATAAGATGTATAGGACTATTATGTTCAGCATAAGTTGTTAGAAAGCCCAAAAGGGAACTGACAGCTTATGCTGAATTTTTTATGGATTTTTATGATTCTGGCGGGAATTGTGTATGCTGCTTTTACGGGAAATCTGGCAGATGTCACAGATGCAGCACTGGATTCGGCACAGCAGGCCGTATCGCTGTGTATTACAATGGCAGGGGTGCTGGCATTTTGGGTAGGGCTGATGCGGATTGCGGAGAATGCAGGAATGCTGCAAAAGGCGGCAGAGCGTATCTATCCGCTGCTTCATTTTCTGTTTCCCCGTATTCCAAGGGAACATCCGGCCTGTAAATCGATTGCTGCCAACTGCATTGCCAATTTCTTTGGTCTGGGCTGGGCAGCCACCCCGGCAGGATTGCAGGCTATGGAGGATCTGGATGAACTGGAAAACGAGCGGACCCTGATCCGGGGAGTAGATGCTCCTTATCGGAAAAAATACGATTTTGTATCAGACCGGATCAGACATTCTTCTGCCGGAAAAGAAAAAACGGCATCGACAGAGATGTGCACTTTTCTGGTGCTGAACATCTCTTCTTTGCAGCTGATACCAGTGACTGTGATAGCCTATCGCAGTCAGTACGGATCGCCGGATCCGGCAGGAATTGTCGGGGCAGCCATTGTGGCTACGACGATTTCCACGCTGGCAGGAATTATTTTTGCAAAAATCATGTCAGCAGTTGATCAGAAACGAGGGTACTAGTACAACGATTTCTAAATAAGTACCACATATAACTTGTCTGTTTTCACAAGTGTGCAATTCCAAAAGCCTCGGCGTAGCCCGCTACGCCTGCATTTTTGAAATCACACACTTGTAAAAACATCCTGCGTTCTATATGGTACTTATTTAAGAAACGCTGTACTAGTGATCTGGAAAGGAGAAAAAGACGGATGCAGCAGTTTTTAGTGATTTTATCAGAATTTATCATTCCGATTTTTATTGTGGTAATTTTATTGTCCGGTCTTCTGAATCGACGGAATGCATATGAAGACTTCGTAGCAGGCGCAAAAGACGGATTAAAAACGGCGGTGGATATTTTACCTACCCTCGCCGGTCTGATGGTGGCTGTGGGCGTTTTACGGGCTTCTGGGCTGCTTGATGCGGCAAGCGGAGTGCTGGGAAACTGGATTGACCGGGCGGGTTTTCCATCACAACTGGTTCCGCTGGCAGTCGTCCGCATGTTTTCATCATCGGCCGCAACCGGATTACTGCTGGATGTCTACGAACAATTTGGAACAGATTCCCGTCTGGGGCGGATCGCCTCCATCATGATGAGCAGCAGTGAGACAATTTTTTATACGATGAGTATTTACTTTATGACAGTGAAAGTGAAAAAGACACGCTGGACGCTGGCAGGAGCACTGGTGGCGACCATTGCCGGAATGACTGCCAGTGTATGGCTGGCCGGAAAATAGAAAAAAGACAGAAATAAACTCCTGCATTTTACTCAGACATTTCGAAAATGTTATAGAGTAAAATACAGGAGTTTTGAATTTTTATAGAAATATGGATACAAAAGCAGAAACGCTGAATTTACAGAACAGCTGCAAAACAGGTCGTCCTGAGCAGAAACTTATACTGTCAACTCCTGCATCAGTTTAGCTACTGTAGTGATCTCTTTGATTTCACCTACACGAGATCCACAGAAAATCAGTCCGTTATCCAGATCTCCGATGACAGCATTGATCAGTGCCTGGGTGATACAGTAGGGAGCAGTAGCCGGGTTACATGCTTTTAAGCAGTTGAAACAATGAGAAATTTTGTCCGGCGCAGCAAGCATCCGTTCGATAAAAGCATTTTTGATGGCACGTCCCGGCATGCCAACCGGGCTTTTGATGATGATAACATCCTCATCAGAAGCATTTACATAAGCCTGCTTATAAGCGTCAGTGGCGTCACATTCTTCAGTGGCAACAAAGCGTGTGGCAGCCTGAATGCCATCTGCACCAAGTTCCAGAACATGCTTCACATCCTCGGAAGTAAACATGCCTCCAGCCACGAATACCGGGATCGAAGTCTGATATTTCTCCTCGTAAGTCTGCTTCAGAGCAATGATATCGCGAATTTCAGCATCATAATCAAGTGCCGGGATATCATCTAACTGTTCTTTGGAAAAACCGAGATGACCACCGGCCAGAGGACCTTCAATTACCAGGAAATCTGCGGTGCGATGATATTTTTTGTCCCAGAATTTCAGAATTACGCCGGCAGATTTCTTGCTGGAAACAATTGGAGCCAGAGCAACATCGTACCCTTCGGCGAACTTTGGCAGATCTGTCGGAAGACCGGCACCGGAGATAATGGCATCCACACCTGCGGCACAGGCTGTTTTGACGTAGGTTTCATATAACTGAGTTACAGCCATGATATTGACAGCAATCATGCCGTTCCCTCCGGCAAGTTCCTTTGCTTTCTGAATCTGTTCCGGCAAAACTTTCAGGTTCGTTTCCTCCGGATGTTTCTTGAAATCCGGATCATCATATCCAATCTGTGCGGTAGAAAGTACTCCCATGCCGCCTTCCTTTGCGACAGCTCCGGCCAGACGGCAGCGGCTGACACCAATGCCCATACCGCCCTGAATAATCGGAAGTTTTAAGAACTTATCTTTTAAATGTAGTGATTTCATCAATTTCATTTTTAAAATCTCACTTTCTGAAAAAATATAATACGAGAATCAAAATAGAACAATTAACTTTTTGTAAGAGAGTTTTATTGTCCTGAAGTATGTGGCAAAAGCTGCCAACTAAATATTTTGGTTGTTAAAAAGTTTGAAAACCAAAATAATATTACATCAGCATATGCTTCAAGTCAATAAAAAAGTATAAAATACCAGAACATATAGTATTTATAACGAGGTGTAAAAGCGAGAGCAGGGTTATCGGAAAATGAAGAATCTGACGTAAAAACTGTACGTTTGATATCATCGACACGGTCCGGAAATAGAAATACTGCACACCGGACTGGAAATGTTACTTGTTTTCCTGTAAAAAATATTATACGATATCATACAGAAATATAGGAAATAAAAGGAGAAATTATGAGACAGGATAAAACCTTTCTGGGAACAGAACCAATTGGAAAATTACTATTGAAACTGGCAGTGCCGACAGTTATCGCACAGCTCGTAAACATGCTGTACAACATTATCGACAGAGTTTATATCGGACACATTCCGGGAGAAGGGAGCATGGCACTGACCGGAGTGGGAGTATGTATGCCTCTGATCCTGATTATTGCAGCGTTTGCGGCTTTGGTCAGTTCCGGTGGTTCGCCGAGAGCTTCCATCTATATGGGAAAAGGAGATCATGACACAGCCGAGAAAATTCTGGCAGGCTGTCTGAGTCTGCAAATTGTGGTTTCCATTGTTCTCACAATAATTTTGATGATCTGGAATAAAGATTTATTGCTGATGTTTGGAGCAAGCGAAAATACAATCAGTTATGCAACCGCTTATATGAATATCTATGCAATCGGAACGATTTTTGTACAGATTACGCTTGGGATGAATACGTTTATCACAGCGCAGGGAAAAGCCGTTACCGGAATGCTGACGGTTCTGATTGGTGCGATTGCCAATATTGTGCTGGATCCGGTTTTTATTTTTGGCATGCATCTTGGAGTCCGCGGTGCGGCACTGGCTACGGTCATCTCGCAGGGACTATCCTGCATCTGGGTATTGCATTTTCTGTCTGGGGAAAAGACATTGCTTCGCATCAGAAAAGCAAACATTTTACCGGGACTTCGCCTGGTTCCCCCATGTGTTGCATTAGGTGCATCCATGTTTGTGATGCAGGCCAGCGAAAGCGTAATTTCTGTTTGTTTTAATTCTTCGCTTTTAAAATACGGTGGGGACATAGCAGTAGGAGCCATGACGATTCTGACCAGCGTCATGCAGTTTGCCATGCTGCCCATGCAGGGAATCGCGCAGGGAGCGCAGCCAATCACCAGTTATAATTACGGCGCAAAAAATGGAAAGAGAGTAAAACAGAGTTACAAAATATTGCTCTGTGTCTGCATGATTTATTCTGTCGCATTGTGGGCGATTATTATGGCATTTCCACATATGTTTGCGAAACTGTTTACGACAGATGCAGAATTAATAACATTTACCGCGGATGCACTCCGTATTTACTGTCGCGTTCTGTTTGTGTTTGGAATTCAGATTGCATGTCAGATGACATTTGTCTCAATTGGAAATGCACCGTGCTCGATTATCGTGGCCATACTGCGAAAATTTATATTACTCATTCCGCTGATTTACATTTTACCGCATTTTATGGAAAATAAAACCAATGCCGTATATATGGCAGAACCGGTAGCAGACCTGATAGCAGTAAGCTGTACATTGATTTTGTTCCTGATACAGTTCCGAAAATCACTGGAGCGCATTCATGCTTAGGTAAAAGCGAAAAAAATGGAACCAGAAATCCATGTAGACACGGACGATTTTCTATTTGCGCTGCGCCGCTGGTTTTCGCCTCCTCCCGCGAACTCTCATCCTGCAAAACCAGCAGGATGCTCAGACACACTCCCGGAGGCGAAGCTATGCT
>CABRZK010000033.1 GCA_902475415.1 uncultured Eubacterium sp. | reverse complement strand
AGAATCATACTCTGTATTGATCTTCGGGAAGTAGAGGATACCTTTTAAGTTAAATGGATAATCCATGTTCAGATGAATCCAGAATAACGGCTCTTTGTAATCGTGGAATACGTTGCGGTAGAACTCTTTGTAGTCCTCGTCACTGCACTCATTTGGATGTTTGGTCCAGAGCGGATGCGGATCGTTGATTGGAACCGGGCGTTTTAAGATTTTTAATTTCTCAGTACGCGGAGATACTTCAACGATTTCTTTCTCACCGTTTTCGTTCTCTTTTTCTTCTGTTTTTGCTTCTTCAATGACTGTCTCAATGACGGTATCTTTGTCTGTTTTCTCTTCCGGAAGGATGGTCTCATATTCCGGCTCAGCAGTTTCGTTTACCAGATAGATTTCAGTCGGCATGAAAGAGCAGTATTTGTTCAGAATTTCTCTTGCACGGTATTCGTTGGCAAACTCCAGACAATCTTCATTTAAGAATAACGTGATCTCTGTACCAACGGTTGTTTTGCTGCCGTCTTTCATATTGAACTCTGTACCGCCATCACATTCCCAGTGAACCGGTGTAGCACCGTTCTGATAGGAGAGGGTATCAATATGAACTTCATCTGCTACCATGAATGCGGAGTAGAATCCAAGTCCGAAATGACCGATGATCTGGTCGTCGTTTGATTTGTCTTTGTATTTTTCAAGGAAATCAGTTGCTCCGGAAAATGCGATCTGGTTAATGTATTCTTCTACTTCATCAGCAGTCATTCCAAGACCGTTATCGATGAATTTTAAGGTTTTCTCTGTCGGATTGACATGTACTTCCACTTTTGCCTCGTAATCATCCGGCAGAGAGTATTCACCCATCATATCCAGTTTTTTCAGTTTTGTGATGGCGTCACATCCGTTGGATACCAGCTCACGATAGAAGATATCATGATCGGAATACAGCCATTTTTTGATAATCGGGAAAATGTTGTCACTGTTAATGGAAAGACTTCCATGTTTGTTACTCATACTTATCACTCCTGTTTCTTTATTGTTATTTTTGAAAAATTAGCATATTCAGTTCAGAAATCCTGATAAAAAAAGACAGGTCTCTGAAAGCATAAATACACTATAATACTCCCAAAATGAAAAGTCAATAGAAAATTAGCACTCTTTTTTAATGAGTGCTAACAACGCGCAGCAGTACTCTCTTGGTACAGGTGTTTGCAGTCCCATACATGCAAGCTTGTCTGTGCACCAAGTATCTGTATGAGGAAACGAAACAACAGCGTTGTGGGTTGCGATTTTTTCGAAAAAACGGTATACTCACTTAGAAATAAGAAATATCATTTTAGTTTATCTTTATTTTTAAGTTGAAGTAATAACAGCAAAAGTGATAGATAAAAAAGAAATGTAAGGGACAAAAATTATTTGTTAGAAAAGGAGTGAATTAATATCACAGGGGAGAGAAATTATCATTTTGACAATATCAAAGCGTTGCTGATCTTTCTGGTTGTATTTGGCCATATGATCAGTACCTTTGCAGATTCGCCTCAGGTGGATGTGTTATATAAAATAATTTTCAGTTTTCATATGCCGGCTTTTATTTTTGTATCCGGTTATTTTGCAAAAGTAGATCCGAAAAAAATTCTGTCCCGGATTTTTCCATTATATGTAGTGTTTCAGCTGATTCGCTTTTTGCTTGATTTTATTCTGGACAGCATTATGTGGGGACATCCGGTTAAAATCGATATGCAGTTTTTTACACCGCGCTGGACGTTATGGTATCTGGTGGCAATGATTATTTACCAGTTGCTGCTGCCGGTATTTGATACAAAAAATAAGAAACATCGGGTGGCTTATATGCTGTTATCGATGGTACTTGGCATTGCCATCGGTTACAATCCGGATACGGAAAACTTTATGGCAATGTCGAGAATTATGAATTTCCTTCCATTTTTCCTGGCAGGCTATTATGAGAAGGATGGCGGATTTTTCCTGCATTATGGAAAACAGCGTAATCCAAAGGAATCCAAAATAGCGACGGCATTTCTGGCGGTTGCGATTATTGTAGGATTTATTCTAGTGAGCGGAGTCAGTACCAGAAAACTGTTCTGGGGAACAGAAAGTTATAATGGTGGCGTGTATACGTGGTATACACGAATCCTTGCATGGATCATTGCCTTTCTGTGGATCTGGATTCTGATCGTGTGGGTGCCGACCAGACGGATTCCGGTGATTGAGACCATTGGGAAAAATACACTCAGCATTTACCTGCTTCATTCGATTGTGATATTAATTATGATGTACACACCATTGAATGACTGGCTCTTTAACAAGATTGGCTGGTTATTGTTGATTGCTGTTTTGCTGACACTGGGACTTTCCTGGAATGGATTTGAAAAACTTTTGCGGAAGATTGCAATTCCGTATTACGGAAATCGGAAGAAGTAAAATTAGGAGTAGAAAATGCAATATCGATATGACAAAAAGAAAAATCCAATTTCCATGCTGGCTTTTGGCTGCATGCGTTTTACAAAAGAAAATGGAAAAATTAATCTGGAGAAGGCAGAAACAGAGATTTTAGAAGCAATGAAACTTGGTGTCAATTATTTTGACACAGCTTATATTTACAATGGCAGTGAAGAAGCAATGGGGAAGATTTTTGAGAAAAACCATTGCAGGGATCAGATTTATATCGCGGATAAACTTCCGCATTATCTGATTAAGTCCGCAGCAGGTCTGGAAAAAACGTTTCAGGAGCAGCTTCGGAGACTGCGTACAGACTATATTGATTTTTACCTGATGCATATGCTGACCAACCTGGAGACCTGGAACAAATTAAAAGGTCTGGGAATCGAGGAATGGATCGCAAAGAAAAAAGCATCCGGAGAGATACATCGAATCGGATTTTCTTACCATGGAAATACAAAGGATTTCTGTGAACTGGTGGATGCCTATGACTGGGATTTCTGTATGATTCAGTATAATTATCTGGATGAAAACAGTCAGGCAGGTCGGAAAGGTCTGCAGTATGCGGCATCTAAAGGATTGCCGGTAATGATCATGGAGCCGCTGCGGGGTGGCAAATTGGTGAATTTACTGCCGGAAGAGGCAAAGCAGAAAGTGGCCGCACATCCGTCAGGGCGCAGTGCGGCAGAGTGGGCGTTCCGCTGGCTGTGGAATCAGCCGGAAGTGACAGCCGTGTTATCCGGTATGAATTCTGTGGACATGATACGGGAG
The DNA here is from genome assembly GCA_902475415.1 of uncultured Eubacterium sp. Lineage (GTDB taxonomy): Bacteria > Bacillota > Clostridia > Lachnospirales > Lachnospiraceae > Eubacterium_I. The sequence continues at coordinate 10,504 of CABRZK010000033.1, read as the reverse complement.
AACTGCCGAATTGCATCGGAGACAGATGCAGGTTCTTTTACGGAAGCGGATGCAGCGTTTGTCAATGAACTGCGGGATGCCATCAATCACAGTATGAAGGTAGGATGTACCGGCTGTGGCTACTGTATGCCATGTCCAAAAAACGTAGATATTCCGGGAACCTTCAGCTTTTATAACCTGATCTACAGTGAAAATAAGAAGACTGCACGAAAAGGCTATATGCAGTGTACGATTTTCCGTCAGACACCGACCAGTGCTTCCCAGTGTATGGGCTGCGGAAAATGTGAACAGCACTGTCCGCAGGGTATTCACATCCGGGAGGAACTGAAACATGCCTCCAAAGAGCTGGAAAATGTGACGTATAAACTGGCAGGAAAAGCCATTCGACTGCTGAAGTTGTGGTAATAGATAAAAGTGTGTGACAATGAAGGAATGTGAGGGACACAGGGGATAGCAATGGAAATAATACGATTTATGAATCCGAACCGGAAGGATGTGGCGACAAGTGCTTTTCTTCCGGTAGATATTCGAATTCGGGATATTGATCAACAGATTTTAAATACGCGGGAAAAGTATATAGGAATCCGGGATGCACAGGGAAACATGCTGGGCGCCATTCAGGCGGAACGGTTACGATTTATCTATCAGTGGAATCAGTTCATGGATATGGCGCAGATTCTGGATCATCTGAGTATTGGCGTGATTGCGGTGGATAAGGAAAGTCGGATTTTTTATGTGAATCCTGCTTATTCAGATATTTTGAATGTAGCCCCGGGAAAAATCATCGGACGTTATATGAACAAAATTGAAAAAGATGCGGCACTTTTGGATGTGTTGAAGACCGGAAAACCGAAAAAAAGTGAAAAACAACTGATTCAGTCGGTTCAGAAATATGTATCTGTGAATATGTTTCCATTGTATCGCGAGGGAGAAGTTGTCGGGGCTTGTTCCCTGTTTACGGATATTACGGAGTTAGATCATTTAACCAGTGAAGTACAGCGTATTTCGCAGGTCGCAGAAGAATATAATCAGGAGATTAAAGCCAGAGATTTTCTGAAAACCAACCACATTATCGGAGAAAGTGAGATTTACCTGAATTGCATCCGAAAGGCCATGATGGTAGCGTCTACGGATGCTTCTGTGCTGATTCGGGGAGAGAACGGAACAGGAAAAGAAGTCATCTGCAAGATGGTACAGGAAAACAGTGCCCGTGCCCAAAAGCCTTTTATCAAAGTAAATTGCGCTGCAATACCGGAAGCATTGATTGAAAGTGAACTGTTTGGATATGAAGAAGGTTCCTTTACCGGGGCAAAGAAAGGTGGTCGTGCAGGAAAATTTGAACTGGCTCACGGAGGTACGATTTTTTTGGATGAGATCGGTGATCTTCCCATGGCAATGCAGGCAAAGCTGTTGCGTGTCCTGCAGGAAGGGGAAATCGAAAAAGTTGGCGGTCAGAAAAATATTCCGATTGATGTGCGTGTAATCGCAGCAACCAATCAGCCTCTGGAACAGATGATAGAAGAAGGAACTTTCCGTATGGATCTGTATTTTCGATTAAATGTAATTACCATTGAAATTCCGCCCCTTCGGAAACGTGGAAGTGATGTGATATTACTGGCCAATGAATTCCTTGCTACTTTTAATCATAAATATCAGAAGGAAAAACATCTGCGGGAAAGTGCCTATCAGGCATTGTCAAATTACAACTGGCCGGGAAATGTCCGGGAATTGCGAAATGTGGTGGAAAGTGCAGTGGTACTGACGATGGGAGATTCCATTGATGCAAAGGATTTACCAGAGCATATATCGGTAGTACAGACAAATCATGCGGATATATCATCGGAACATGCCAAGGAGGCTTTTTCTGATGAGGATATGCTGCATGGTGGAAGTTTGAAAGAACAGGTAGAGGCTTATGAAAAGCATCTCATTGCAGCAACTTTGGAACGGTGCAATGGAGACCGAAATGCTGCAATTCAGGAACTGAACGTATCAAGAAGAACTTTTTATCGGAAAATGTCAGAGTATCATTTGTCATAATAAAAAATGAGCAGCGAGAGCGGAAACAGTTTTATAGAAAGGATACGATTCAGATACTATGTCATATCATTCAATGATGCCAAAAATGGCATAAGTGCCATAAATGACACTTTACAGATAAAAAATGAGTGCCAAAAATGGCATTTTAAGACGTAAATGAGAGACAGAAAGCAGGGATATAATTGGTGTTGCCATCATATCCCTGCTTTCTATATTGCTAAAAATGACTGATTTTACCTGAAATAGATGAAAAACATGCAAAAACATATCAATATAAAGAAAAAATATGAAATTGGCACATGCTTTGCTTTTAAATAGAGTACAAACCTGCAGGAAAAGGAAAAGGAGAAGAACAGATGAAATTACCGAAAAAAGTGGAAGTGATGGATGTTACTTTGAGAGATGGTTTTCAGCATGAAGAAATGTTTGTTCCGACAGAAGCAAAGCTGTGGATTGCCAACAAACTGATCGATGCAGGATTTACCAAATTCGAAGTGGGAACGTTCAGCCATATCAAATATGTACCGCAGTTTAAAGATATTGAAGCGGTTTTAAAAGGTTTACCGAAAAATGAGAATGTAGAATATACGGTACTGGCTTTAAATACAAAAGCCTGTGAGCGTACGGTTCAGGCAATGGAAGATGGTGCACAGATAGACAGTTAGCAACCAGTGAAGCTTATGCCAGAAAAAATATGAATCGTACCCACGAAGAATTATTTGCAGAAGCAGAAAAGAATGTAAAATTTTTACATTCCCATGGGGTAAAGAAAGTTTTTGCAAATATTGGTACCATTTTTGGCTGCCCGATTCAGGGGGAAGTTCCACTGGAAAAAGCGTATGAATTTGCAGACAGATGTTTTGATATCGGATTTGATGAAATCGAGCATTCTGATCCGGATGGAATTGCAGATCCGGCAAAAGTATTCGAATATTTTTCCACCATTCTGGAGAAATATCCGGATACATCTGCACACAGTTTCCATGTACATGATATTCGTGGTATGGGATTAACTGCCTATTATGCAGCAATGGAAGCAGGCGTTACCATGTTTGACTGTTCCATGGGCGGTATCGGCGGCCAGGTTGCAAATATCGTAGATAATGTTCCGGTAAAAGGAATTGGAGATTATTATTTTGATACGCGCAGAACCGGACTGGTGGAAACCTGCGATTTTGTGACGATGCTGAATCAGATGGGAATCGAAACCGGAATAGACGAGAAGAAATGCTATAAGATAGCGACTATGGTAGAACGGATTCTTGGAAGAGAATTGAGTTCATTTACAAGCTCGATTCGATAGAACATGTATTTATAATGACAGAAATCCAGTGAATTGTATAAAAAAGTATCAGAGCTGTTTGGAAGATACGAAAAAGAAAAATCAGATACCATAACCGGATTAGAAAATAAAAGTTCAGGATGTGGGAACTTAATGGTATGAACCTATGAAAAAACAGAGGTAGAATTATCAGAATTTAACAGGAAAGAAGAGGGAACAGAACAATGAAAACAAGTAAATATTCAGGATTTTTTAAATTATCAGTAGAAGACAGAATGAAAGAGGTTGCAGAGTTTGCAAATCTGACAGAGGAAGATCAGAAAATTCTGCAGGATGCGGACAGTCTGGATATGGATAAAGCGGATCACATGATCGAAAACGTAATCGGACGTTTTGCACTGCCACTTGGAGTCGCCATTAACTTCCAGATTAATGGCAAAGATTATGTCATTCCAATGGTTTCCGAAGAGCCTTCCGTTGTAGCAGCCTGCACAAACGCAGCAAAAATGGCACGTGTCGGTGGTGGATTTACGACACATTCTTCCGGAACAGTGATGATTTCACAAATTCAGCTGCTTAATGTACCGACTCCATTTGCAGCAAAGAGTGCAATTCTCGAGCACAAAGCTGAGATTATTGAAAAATGTAATGAGAAAGATCCGGTGCTTGTAAAATTTGGTGGTGGAGCAAAAGATGTGGAAGTCCGCATCATTGATTCTATGGTAGGTCCGATGGTGATCGTACATCTTCTGGTTGATACACTGGATGCAATGGGAGCCAACGCAGTTAATACCATGGCAGAAGCAGTAGCACCTTATCTGGAAGAACTTACCGGAGGAACGGCAGAGCTTCGTATTTTATCCAACCTTGCAGACCATCGTCTGGTGACAGCACGCGCGGTATTCAAAAAGGAAGCAATCGGTGGAGAAGAAGTTGTAGATAAAATGTTAAGTGCTTATGCATTTGCAGCAGCAGATCCGTATCGTGCAGCAACACATAATAAAGGTATCATGAACGGAATTATTCCGGTTGTTATTGCAACAGGAAATGATACAAGAGCCATTGAATCAGGAGCACACTCTTATGCAAGCAGAAACGGCAGATATACATCTCTGACAACATGGGAAAAAGATGCAAACGGCGATCTGGTTGGAACCATTGAGATGCCGATGGCAGTAGGTCTGGTTGGCGGAGCAACGAAGATTCATCCGACTGCTCAGGTTGCAGTAAAAATGCTTGGTGTAAAGACAGCAGCAGAATTAGGACAGATTATTGCAGCAGTAGGTCTTGCAAATAATATGGCAGCCATGAAAGCTCTGGCTACCGAAGGAATTCAGAGAGGTCATATGTCACTGCACGCAAGAAATCTGGCATCTACCGTAGGTGCAAAAGGAGAAGTCCTGGAAGCAATTGTAAAACAGATGGTTTCTGAGAAGAAAGTTCGTCTGGAATATGCACAGGAATTATTTGAAAAATACAGCAAACAGTAATAGTTTCCCGATAAAAATAAGGTACACTTGGAAACTTTTGGATAAGAGAGTTCAGAAAGAATGCATTTATTCAAAAGGATTTCCGGTACATCGTTTCAGATTGTCGAATATTTTGGAAACTATCTTGAAATCGATGTATGGGAGTATGTTTGAAAAAGTCTTTTTATAAGAATTTTCCAACATACTCCGGTGTACAAAACATAGGAGGAGCGTGTTTATGAATACAGAGCCTGAAAAAAAAGAAAAAGTTTTGACAGAAGTGTGGGGAGATACCGTTAATATTAAGGAATTAGCGATATCGATTATTCTTGGGGTTATATTTACCATGTGTTTTTACTTGATTGGGCGAAAAATTTTTCTCAGTATGGGATCCATTGAGGAAAATCTTGCCAAAGGCTATGCATTATTTGTAGGAATTGCAGGCTGTTTTATTGCTGCTGTTATCTCTGCAAAGGCATTTCGGCCGAAACGAATTGTCGGAGAACTTGACAGTACAACCGATGTAAGTGAAGTACTGGAATATGCTCATATGACACCGGAAGAAGAAGGCGAGGCGCTGACTAAAGTCGGACCGGATGTAATCAAAGAGATGGAGGATCTGGAATTATATGGATTACTTGCTTTGATCCCGGAAGGTGCGAATAATTACAAGCCGGAATACAAACAACTGGCGAATGGTCAGAGCAAAAAAGATGCATAGGAGGTAGAAAACATGCTGATAATACAGGCAATTATTGTTTCAATTATAGGAGGAATTATTTTCTCCATTATCGGAATCATTCCTGGAACAGATGAAACTGCTACAATGGCACCGATTACGTTGATTCTTGTATTGATGGGATTTGAACCGGTTGTTATTTTTGCATGGTTTATCGCAATTTTGGTTGCCATGCAGATTACACATACGATACCGACGGCGATGGCTGCATTACCTGGTTCTACCATGGCAGTGCCGATGGTAGAAAACAGTAATATCGGTAAAAAACTCGGTATCCCACATATTTCTATGAGAAAAATGTCTGCAGGATCTCTCATTGGTTCTCTGATCGGATTACCACTCGCAATTTTATTTGCACAGATTCTTGCACCGTTAAGCGATATTATTACACAGTACAGTGGACTTATTTTTACAATTGCGGCCTGCGTGATCGCATTTATGTCACAGGCAAAAATTGGTGCGGTTGTTGCACTGGTTCCATTTGCATTTCTGATTCAGGGATTACAGAGAATTTCCACTGAAGCAGTCGGAAAAACATTATTTACATCGATCTTTATGGGAATCACTATTGGACCGATGATTGCCGAAATCTTTAATATCATGATTCCGGCAAAACGGGCAGAAAATCGTCGTGAAAAACCGACAGAAATCTGGCTGGCTCCGGATTCCAAGGAAAAAATGCCATTTTTCCCAAATCCATTCAAATTTTTTGGTAAATCATCCATAGGCTATGTTGCTGGTTGCTCAGCGATTTCAGCCTGCACATTTACATTTTCCCCGGTTGGTATGACGGTTATGCTGGGTGAGTTGGTAGCTTCCAGAAAGAAAGAACTATTTGACCGTGTTACAACGACACTTGGTGTACAGGATGCGGTATCAAACGCGACATATCTGGGCGAACTTTTAATCCCGATGATCGCCTTTGGTCTGCCGTTAAGCCCGGTAGCATTAGGCCCGGCATCTCCGTTATTCAACCAGATCAACCTGCATGATTACCTGTCTATGTCAGATTACTTTATTTACGGATTTATCGGCATTATTTTCGGATGTCTGTTTGCATATCCGATGGCAATCAAAAAAGCTCGTAAATGGTCTGAAATGATGTTCCGTTCCATCAGTCATGAGGCACTGATTGGTGCATTTATGGGACTGGTTTGTATGCTGGCTTTCCACGAAGCAGGTTTATTTGGAATTATTACCGCACTGGTAATCGGCGTGTTTGGCGGATTCTTAAATAACCATTATGGTATTCATACAGGTGTACAGTTTATGGCATATTACGCATCCGGATGGATTGTTACGACTTTGATTTCTGTCTGCGCTCTGGCTATTTAATGCCAGGTGTATAGAAAAGCATGAGGAGGCACACTATGATTTTTGCATCGAAAAAAGAAAATACCTATCAGTATTTTGTAAATCTGATTGACGAGAATATTCATTTGTTTGGCGAAGCAATCAGAGAAAAACTGGAAATAGCAGAGCATGAGAAGCTGACGGATGATGAATTCGTGGAATGTTACGTGGATGGTATGAATCGCATGGTAGGAAAAATTTATGATCATGCAGGAGAAACGTTACGTGCTGATGCAAAATGTTATGCCCGATTTTGTGATGCAATCGAACATCCGGAACGATATGGTTTTCGCTTTCAAAATAAAAATATAACAATCGGAAAAATATATCTGTGTTATATGTTAGGAAAAACAAGAAAAAAAGCCCCCAAAGCAGACTGTATCAAACTGGAACGTTATGCAGTGCAACTCATTGGAAAAGAATGTCTGGATTGCGGAATTGTACAATAATAAGCATACCCAATTTATAAAAATAAAAGAAATTTGAACAGGAGGGGATGATAAAAAAAGAATATACGCTATGACAGAAAAATGGTCCACACCAGGAGATGTGGACTGTTTTTTCGCTGTGTTACCGTAAAAAATCCCGGAGAATGTGAAAATTTCTCCGGGAATCTTTTTATCTGTTCGTATAAGCATAAGAACTTAGATATTTTAGTTAAGCTTCTTTTTCCTGCTGCTTTTTCAGGTTTTTCTGAGCAGTTGACAGCATCAGTTTGATACGGTTTAACTGGTTTACTTCGCTGGCACCCGGATCAAAGTCAATAGCTACGATATTGGACATCGGATACTGATGACGCAGCTCTTTGATAACACCTTTACCTACGATGTGGTTTGGCAGGCAGGCGAACGGCTGGCAGCATACGATGTTGTTGACACCGGAGTTGATGAGCTCAACCATCTCGCCGGTTAAGAACCATCCCTCACCGGTCTGGTTACCGTGAGATACGATGGATTCTGCATTTTTTGCTGTCTCATAAATATTTGCCGGCGGTGTAAAGTGTTTACTCTCTTCCAGTGCTTTGTGAGCAACTCCACGTAATTTTTCGATCGCCCAGATACCAAGATTTGATTTTCTCTTGGTGGATTTCTTGAATCCAAGGACATCGGATTTGAAGTTGTTGTTGTAGAAGCAGTAGAGGAAGAAATCCAGTAAATCCGGGATTACAGCCTCAGCACCTTCGGATTCCAGCAGATCAGCCAGGTAGTTATTGGCCATCGGCATGAATTTTACCAGAATCTCGCCTACAATACCAACCTTTGGCTTCTGAATATCGAGTCTTGGAAGAACATCGAAATCGTGTACCATTTCACGGCAGTACTGTTTGTATTTTTTGTGACTGATCAGTTTGTTTGTGGATACGAAATCTGTAATTTTCTGTACCCATTTTTTATGCAGTTCATTGGTGGAACCCGGAACTGCCTCGTATGGTCTGGTTGCATAGATACAACGCATCAGGATATCACCGAATACCAGGCAGTACATACCTTTCTGGATCAGAGAGGCATTGAGCTTGAATCCCGGGTTGGATTCTAGACTGCTTAGGTTCAGTGAGATAACAGGAATCTGTGGGTAACCTGCTTTTTCCAGTGCACGGCGGATAAATCCGACATAGTTGGAAGCGCGGCAGCCACCACCTGTCTGGGACATGATAATCGCCAGATGGTCCACATCGTATTTGCCGGAAGTAACGGCATCCATGAACATACCAACGGTGATCAGGGATGGATAACATGCATCGTTGTTTACATATTTCAATCCGGCATCGACAGCAGATTTGTTGTCGTTGCCAAGAACCACTAGATTGTATCCGGAAGCCTTAAATGCAGGCTCTAACAGTTCGAAATGGATTGGAGCCATCTGTGGAGCCAGAATCGTGTAAGTCTTTCTCATTTCTTCGGTAAAGACAGTACGATGGTAGCTGGACGGAACAATCTTACGCTCTTTCGGGTTTTTCTCTCTGGTGCGGATCGCAGCGATAAGAGAACGGATACGGATACGTGCAGCACCGAGGTTGTTTACCTCATCGATCTTCAGGCAGGTATAAATCTTGCCGGAATGAGTCAGAATATCACTGACCTGATCGGTGGTAACGGCATCCAGTCCGCAACCGAAGGAGTTTAACTGGATCATATCCAGAAAATCGGTTGTTTTTACATAGTTTGCAGCCGCATACAGTCTGGAGTGGTACATCCACTGGTCAAGTACGATCAGCGGGCGTTCTACTTCCTGCAGGTGGGAGATGGAATCTTCCGTAAGAACTGCAAAACCATAGGAAGTAATCAGTTCCGGAATACCATGGTTGATCTCCGGATCGATGTGGTACGGACGACCGGCAAGGACGATACCACGGCGGTTGTTATCTTTTAACCACTGAATGGTCTCTTCCCCTTTTTTACGCATGTCATTGCGGGCATTTGCAAGTTCCTGCCATGCAGCGTGTACGGCAGCTTTTACTTCAGAAGCCGGAATATCAAAATCTTCTTTCATGACTTCTTCAAGACGTTTGGTTAAAGTCTCTTCATCTGCGAAGGACATGAATGGATTGTAGAATTTTACTTTTCCGGAAGTAATGTCATCGACATTATTTTTGATGTTTTCCGCATAAGAAGTAACGATTGGGCAGTTGTAATTATTGCCTGCATCCGGGAACTCTTTGCGCTCGTACGGAATACATGGGTAGAAGATGGTATTGATTCCTTCTTTGATCAGCCATGTAATGTGTCCGTGTGCCAGTTTGGCCGGATAACATTCGGACTCACTCGGAATGGATTCGATACCAAGCTCGTAAATCTTTCTGGTGGAAGCCGGAGAGAGTACGAGGCGGAACTTCAGTGCTTTGAAGAACGTCGCCCAGAACGGATAGTTTTCGTAAATGTTCAGGACTCTTGGCATTCCGATGATTCCACGGGTTGCCTCTGATTCTGCAAGTGGCTCATAGTCAAAGACACGGTGCAGTTTATATTCAAAAAGGTTCGGAATCTGCTCTTTGTTTTTCTCTTTTCCAATCCCTTTTTCACACCGGTTTCCGGTAATGTACTGACGGTTTCCGGAGAACTTGTTGATGGTCAGCAGACAGTTGTTGGTACATCCGCCACAGCGGGCCAGTTTTGTCTCAAATTTCAGATCATTAATCTGTTCGATGGACAGCATGGATGTCTGTTTTCCATCGTAACGGTCACGGGCGATCAGTGCAGCACCGAAAGCACCCATAATACCGGCGATATCCGGACGGATGGCTTTACAGCCGGAGATTGTCTCAAAACTGCGCAGTACGGCATCATTATAGAAGGTACCACCCTGTACAACGATGTTTTGACCAAGCTCTGTCGGATCGGAAAGCTTGATTACTTTAAATAATGCATTTTTGATAACAGAGTAAGCCAGACCGGCAGAAATATCAGCTACGGAAGCTCCTTCCTTCTGAGCCTGTTTTACTTTGGAGTTCATAAATACCGTACAACGTGTTCCAAGGTCAATCGGATTTTTAGCAAAAAGAGCTTCCTTTGCAAAGTCACGGACACTGAAATTTAAAGATTTTGCAAAGGTCTCAATAAAAGAACCACAGCCGGAAGAACAGGCCTCGTTCAACTGAACGCTGTCTACGGTCTGATTCTTGAT